>JAUWLN010000077.1 GCA_030613665.1 Dehalococcoidia bacterium | reverse complement strand
CGGCTTTCTCTTCGGCAGCCACATCGGTGGTTTCTACCGGGGCGGCCTCTGTTTTTTCCGCCGGCTTGGCGGCTCTGGTTCTCCGCTTGGCGGCTGGCTTCTCTTTGGCAGTTGCCGCAATCGTCTCCTCAGCCGTGGTCTCTGCTGGTTTTTCCTCGGCGGTTGCGGCTGCTTTTTTCCTTCGCGATGGCTTGGCCGGTGGCTCTTTAGTTTTTTCTTCGGCTACTGCCTTCGCGACTACTTCAGCCTCTGCTTCTACCGGAGCTTCCGCTGGTGCGGTTTCTGCGGCGGCTTCGGCGATTACTTCGCCTGCTGGCTCGGCCATTTCTGCAGGTATACCTTCGGGGGCCAGTTCCTTGGGCTCGGGAAGGACCAAGCCTTTAAATATCCATACCTTAACGCCGATTCTTCCCATCGTGGTGCGCGCTTCAGTCGCGCCGTAGTCGATGTCCGCCCGCAGCGTATGCAGCGGCACCCGCCCTTCGTGCATTGTCTGACGCCGTGCGATTTCAGAATCGCCCAGCCTGCCGGAGCAACTGACCCTTATTCCCTTGGCGCCAGCCTGTATGGTGCGGAAAATCGCCTGTTTCATCGCTCTCCGGTAGGCGATACGGCGCTGAATTTGCTCTGCAATCGCTCGGGCAACGAGCATGGCATCCAGTTCCGGCTGGCGGATTTCCTGTATATTAAGTCTAACCTTTTTGCCGATGAGTTTTTCCAGATAGGCGCCTAGTTCGTCAACGCGCTGTCCACCCCGCCCGATGACAATGCCGGGACGGGCGGTATGGATGGTAACCGCTACCTCTTTCGCCTGCCGGTCAATCTCCACGAGGGATATCGCGGCATCCGCATACTTGGACTGGATTGCGCCCCGCAGCTTCAGGTCTTCCTGCAGCAACTCGGCGTAATGCTTATCGGCGTACCACTTGGCCTGCCAGTCCTGTATGATGCCAATTCTAAAGCCTATCGGATGAACCTTGCGTCCCAATTAATTATGCCTCCTCATCGGCAACAATAACCGTTATATGACTGGAGCCCTTCCGTACGGGGCTGGTTCGACCGCGCGCCCGGGGATGGAATCGTCTCAGTCTTGGTGCCTCATTGGCGTAAATACTGATGATTTTCAAATCTGACGGTGTCATCTGGTAGTTATTCTCCGCATTGGCCGCGGCGGACTTTACCGTCTTGGCAACCACCCGGGCATTCGGTGATGGAGCGAACTTGAGCAATGTCAGCGCTTCATCCACCGTTTTACCCCGGACCATATCTATCAACAGGCGTACCTTACTCGCTGCTATCCCGGTGTCTTTGGCAAAAGCTCGTACCTGCATTTTATACTTTACCTTTAATCAACCTATCGACTTCTTATCTGGCTGGTTCTCTCCGACCTGGCGACGTGGCCGCGGAAGGTTCGGGTCATGGCGAACTCGCCAAGCTTGTGTCCCACCATGTTCTCGGTGATGAAGATGGGCACGTGCCGGCGACCATCATGCACACCGACGGTCAGGCCCACCATCTGTGGTAGTATGGTGGATGCGCGTGACCAGGTTTTGATGACCGCTTTCTGCTTGGACTTGATAACGGCCTCCACCTTCTTCATCAGTTTGGCATCAATATATGGTCCTTTTTTAACTGACCGTGACATTGGTTAACCTCTACCTGCCTTTTCTTCTTTTTACAATCAATTTATCAGATGCTTTTCGCTTGCGGGTACGGTAGCCGAGTGCCGGTTTACCCCAGGGCGTTTTCGGTCCGGGCATCCCTATCGGGCTTCTGCCTTCGCCACCACCGTGGGGGTGGTCTCGCGGTGACATTGCCGAACCCCTCACCGTGGGCCGCCAGCCCATCAACCGCTTGCGCCCCGCCTTGCCGAGCTCAATATTCTGGTGGTCTACATTCCCCACCTGGCCAATGGTCGCCATGCATTCGCCGCGGACGCGCCGCATTTCTCCGGAAGGCATGCGTATCAGGGCATACTCGCCTTCTTTGACCATCAACTGTGCCGCAGTGCCGGCGCTCCGCACCATCTGTCCGCCCTTCCCTTTTTCCATCTCAATGTTATGGACGAGGGTGCCGTTTGGGATAACATTGAGCGGCAGCGCGTTGCCCGGCTTTATTTCGGCATCCGGACTTGATATGACCGTATCATCGACGTTAAGCCCGATAGGGGCGAGGATATACCGCTTATCTCCGTCAGCGTAATAAATAAGCGCAATTCGGGCGGAGCGATTCGGGTCATACTCAATCGCCGCTACTCTGCCGGGCACGCCGGTTTTGTCCCGTTTGAAATCAATAACGCGGAGTTTCCGTTTCGCGCCGCCACCGCGGTGGCGAACGGTTATTTTCCCCCGGTTATTGCGCCCACCCTGCTTCTTCAACGGCAAGGTAAGCGATTTCTCCGGCTTGTCCTTGGTTATCTCTTCAAATGTGGCGCTGCTCATCCCCCGCCTGCCGGGCGAGGTTGGGCGGAATACCTTGATGGCCACTTAATATCCCCCTTTTTTCGTTCTAAACACCTTCAAAAAACTCTATTTTATCGCCGTCTCTCAGGGTAACCAGCGCTTTTTTCCAGGATGGAGTGCTATAAAGGCGCCTGCCAATCCTTTTTGTCTTTCCGACAACCCTGCTAGTATTCACGTTAATTACTTTCACCCGAAAGGCTTTTTCCACGGCCTGCTTTATCTGAGGTTTGGTTGCCTCTTTGGCCACTTCAAAAGCGTATTTATTCTGCATCTGCAGTATGGAATTTTTCTCCGTCACCAGGGGACGCTGTAAAACGTCAAACAGATGCATCCTTTACCTCTTCTACCTCTACTGCTTTTTCTGCCCAGAGCTCTTCCGCACGGCGTATCGCGGACACTGTCATCAATAACATCTTATGAGAAAGGAGGTCAAGCACATTGAGCAGATTGGCTGGCATTGTCTTGATTCCTTTGATATTGCGTGCTGCTTTTATCACGTGCTCCTCCGGCCCGGCAGTTACGACCAGCGCTGAGGAGCCGGCACCGAGAGTATTTAGAAACTGTGCCATATATTTCGTCTTCGGTTCAATCTTCAGTTCCTGCACTACTTTTAATTCTTCATCCTTCGCCTTGGACGAGAGAACGCACTTCAGGGCCAGACGGCGCATTTTCTTCGGTGTGTCCTGGCGGTAGTCCCGCGGCCTGGGCCCGAAAATAATGCCTCCTCCCCGGCGTGTGGAAGCCCGACGCCCACCTGCCCGTGCCAGGCCGGTGCCCTTCTGGCGAAATATCTTCTTGCTGCTGCCCCGGACTTCGCCCCTGGTCTTTGTTGAGGCGGTACCCTGGCGGGCGTTTGCCAGTTGTCCCACCATGACCTGGTGCACCACACCTTCGTTGAAAGGCGCGGCGAAGACCTGGTCGCTGATTTCAATATGGTCAACTATTTCGCCGGTGAGGCTGTAGACTGGTACCTTCACTTCCCTACTTCCCTTTCCTCGATTTCTTTATCAACAGCAGGCCGTTTCGGGCTCCCGGTACGGCTCCTTTGACCAGCAACAGATTGCGTTCCGGGTCGGCCAGAAACACCTCGATATTGCGCACCGTTACGCGCTGGTCACCCATGTGGCCAGCCATACGCAACCCTTTGAAGACACGTCCCGGTGAGGCGCTGGCGCCAATGGAACCCGGAGCACGGTGCCGGTCAGACTGGCCGTGCGTCTTGGGCCCGCCGCTGAAGCCGTGTCTTTTAACTACACCGGCAAAGCCTTTGCCTTTGGACAGGCCGGTGATATCTATCAGGTCACCTGACTGAAAGAGGCTGACATCTATCTTCTGTCCCTCTTCAACGTTCTTGGTATCATCCAATCTGAATTCGCGAAGATATTTGAAATGGCCGAGTTCTTTAAGATGTCCGCGCTGCGCGGAATTGAGCTTCTTGGCGGCGCCAAAACCGAGCTGAACGGCATTATAGCCATCTTTCCCCGCTGTTTTCACACGGGTAATGGTGCACGGCCCGGCCTCAATGGCGGTTACCGCTTCCAGGGTGCCGTCGTCGCGGAACGCCTGGGACATACCCAATTTTTTACCTATAATTCCCTGTGCCATCTTTTTCGCTCTTCTATAACTTGATATCTATCTCAACCCCGGAGGGTATGTTCAGCCTGGTTAAAGAATCGATTGTCTTCGAGGTGGTCTCCATGATGTCAATGATGCGCTTGTGCGTCCGTACTTCAAACTGTTCCTGTGAGTCTTTGTCAATAAACGGGGAGCGGATAACACTGTACTTCTTAATGTGCGTGGGCAACGGTACCGGTCCGACCACCACTGCGCCAGTGCGCTCCACAGCATCGACTATCTGTGCTGCCGACTGGTCAATTAACCGGTGGTCAAATCCTTTCATCTTGATGCGGATTTTCTGTTTCGGCATATTATCTCCCTACTGCCTTTTCGGTTATTTCTTCGGTCAATTCCGCCGGTAATTCTCTATATTTATAATACTCGAGCGAGTGTGTTGCCCTGCCCTGGGTGAGTGACCTTACCCTGGTGGCATAGCCGAAGGTCTCGGCCAGCGGGATAAGACAGCGAATAACATACGTATCATCCTGGGCGTCAATATGCTCGATGTGCCCCCGTTTGGCATTGAGGTCGCCGATGATATCTCCCAGAAACTGCTCCGGGGCGACCACTTCCAGCTTCATAATCGGCTCGAGGATAACGGGTTTGGCTTTCCTGACCCCGGACCTGAGAGCCTGAGAGCCGGCCATTTTGAAAGCGAGTTCGGAGGAGTCAACATCGTGGTAGCTGCCGTCATATACGGTGGCCTTGATATCGACCACGGGATAACCGGCGAGAACCCCGGTCTCCATGGCTTCCTTAACTCCGGTCTCAACGGCCGGGACATATTTCCTGGGAAGGGTGGCACCCTTGATGGCGTCAACAAACTGGAAGCCGCCGCCTCGACTCAGAGGCTCAAGTTCCAGCCAGACGTGTCCGTACTGACCATGACCTCCTGACTGCCGCACAAATCTGCCCTCCACCTTGATCGGTTCGGTAATCGTCTCTCGGTAGGCGACTCGCGGTTTGCCTACTTTGGCACCGACGCCGAATTCACTTATCATACGGTTGACGATGACCTCAAGGTGAAGCTCGCCCATGCCGGAGATGATGGTCTGTCCCGTTTCCTCGTTGTAAGTAACTTTGAAAGTTGGGTCTTCTTCGGTCAGTTTCTGCAGGGCGGCGGACATTTTATCCTGGTCAGCCCTGGTCTTGGGCTCGATGGAAATGGAGACCACCGGCTCGGGAAATCTAATTGATTCCAGCAGCACCGGCTCTGAAGCATCACAGAGGGTATCACCGGTGAAAGTATTCTTCAAACCCAGGGTGGCGATGATGCTTCCGGTGTCTGCCTCGTCCACTTCCTCGCGGCGGTTGGCGTGCATCAGAAGCAAGCGCCCGATGCGTTCCCGTCTGCCCGTCGTGGAATTCATGACCTGGCTTCCCGCTTTCATGATGCCGGAGTAAACCCTGAGGTAAACCAGCCGGCCAACAAACGGGTCGGAAACAACCTTGAAAGCAAGGGCGGAAAACAGAGCTTCATCGCTGACCGGTCGGGTGACTTCGGATTCTGATGCGGTATCTATCGCCAGCACCGGGGGCATGTCAAGAGGGGAGGGGAGGTAGCTGACAATGGCATCAAGGAGCGGCGGTACGGCTTTATTGCGCAGGGCGCTGCCGCAGAGAGTCGGCACGCCTTTATTCTCCAGCGTAATCTTGCGCAGCGCCTGTCTCATCGTCGATGGGCTGATTTCATGGCCCTCGAGGTAAGCTTCCAGGATATAGTCGTCATGTTCGGCCAGTTTCTCTATCAGGGCATGGCGGTATTCGTCACAGCGCTTTCGTTCCGATTCCGGAATTTCCGTTTCCACCGGCTCTGTATCAGGTTTGCCGTCATAGCGCCAAGCTTTGTTCTCGATGAGGTCGATGACGCCTTCAAATGATTCACCGCTGCCCAGGGGAAGCTGAATCGGCAGTGGTTTCGCTTTCAATCGTTTTTCAATCATGGAGATGGTACGCTTGAAATTGGCACCAACACGGTCCATCTTATTTATAAAGCAAATCCTGGGCACGTGATAACGGTTGGCCTGCCGCCAGACTGTTTCCGACTGCGCCTCGACTCCGGCCACTCCATCAAAGACCACCACGCCACCATCCAGCACCCTGAGGCTGCGCTCCACCTCGGCGGTGAAGTCCACATGCCCTGGTGTATCGATGATGTTGATGCGGTGGTCCTGCCAGTAGCAGGTGGTTGCGGCTGCCGTTATGGTGATGCCACGCTGGCGTTCCTCTTCCATCCAGTCCATTACCGCGGTGCCGGTGTCCACGTCTCCAATCTTGTAGGTACGACCGGTATAGTACATTATCCGCTCGGTAACGGTGGTTTTGCCGGCGTCAATATGGGCAATAATCCCTATATTTCTGACTTTTTCTAGAGGAAAACTTCTTGGCATTGCTTTTGCCTTTGCTGGAATCGGGTTCTTCGTCGTCATAATCTTCGTGTTAATGGTCATTCACCTTTTACCATCGGTAGTGGGCAAAGGCGCGGTTCGCCTCAGCCATCCGGTGGGTATCTTCTCGTCTCTTAATCGTGGTGCCTTCACCACGCAGTGCATCAGACAGCTCGTCAGCCAGTCTTTCCGTCATTGATTTGCCTCTTCGGGCCCGCGCTGATTTCAGCAGCCAGGTCAGTGCCAGGAAGAGGCCGCGGTCAGGGCGTACTTCCACGGGCACCTGATAGGTGGCGCCGCCCACGCGGCGAGGCTTGACCTCGAGCAGCGGCGTGGCGTTTTTTATCGCCTGTTCCAGAGCCGTTACCGGGTCTTTGCTCGACCGCTCTTCCAGAATATCGAGAGCATCGTACACAATTCTTTCGGCGGTTCTTTTATTGCCGCAGTGCATTATCTTGTTCACCATCTTGGACACGATTATATTATGATATTTCGGGTCCGGTGATACTTCTTTTTTTATTGGTTGGGCACGCCTTGGCATTCTATACTCCTATGTTCAGGCTGTTTCCGCCTTCTCCTTGGGCATTTTGCTGCCGTATTTACTGCGGCCCTGCCGGCGGTTGGCGACGCCGCTGGTGTCGAGTGCGCCACGTACGACATGATAGCGGACGCCGGGCAAGTCCTTGACACGTCCGCCGCGAATCAGCACCACCGAGTGTTCCTGCAGTTCGTGACCTTCACCCGGGATGTAGGCAGTTACCTCCATCTGATTGGTAAGCCTGACCCTGGCTATCTTGCGCAGCGCCGAATTAGGCTTCTTGGGTGTCATGGTCCTGACCTGAGTGCAGACGCCCCGCTTCTGCGGTGAGCCTTTGCCCTCAATCATCCGGTTTTTCAGCGCGTTGAATGTAAAACGCAGCGCCGGCGATTTGGTCTTCTTGGTGACCTTCTTTCGCCCTTTATGTATCAACTGGTTTATGGTTGGCAAATTAGTTTCTCCTGCTCTACAATTTTAATGGATGAGCCTTGGCTCATCCACAATTTTCTAATGACAGACCGAACCCTTTGGTCCAATCCATCAGCTAATGCTGAAGGCCATATATCCAAAAGGAAAGTATATCACAGGTTCAGATTGATTGTCAATATTTGCAACAGGCTCGGTTGAGCTTATGCTTCGCCGAGCAGTCGGCGCATGCCCTCACCGTGCTTTTTGCACCACTGGTAGATGATGAACAGGTCCCAGCCGATGCAGAAGTGGCGGACACCCATATCAATGAATTCCTGAGCCTCTTCGAAGTAATTAGTTTCCACGCGAGGATGGACACCTTTTTTGAGTGCCATCTCGATTATGTCCTTTTGTTTGCGCTGCATCTCGGGGCTGCCCATCTTGCCTACCCTCCCCGTGTTAACCGCGAAATCGCAGGGGCCGAATTGAATCATATCCAGGCCTTCGATTGAGAGCACTTCATCCATCTGTTCCACCAGGCTCGCCTTTTCCACCATAATGGCGATGACGGCGTCCCGGAGCGTTTTGGCCCAGGTCTCGGTGCCAATCTCAAGGACGAAGTCAGAGATACGCCGGACGACGCAGCCCTGAAATCCCTTGTCCTCGGGCGTGTCTGCCCTGACCATGCGGATGCATTCCCTGACTTCATCCGCAGTAGAGCATTCGGCAAACAGGATGTTCGGAATGCCGGCGCCGAGCGACCGGCTGGTGATGAACAGGCGCGGGTCCGGTTCCACCTTCATCATGGAGGACATATGGGGAAACAGGTC
>JAUWLN010000107.1 GCA_030613665.1 Dehalococcoidia bacterium | reverse complement strand
GGTGTAGTTTGGAAGCCCAAAGAGGAATGGCTTGAGATACCCAATCCCAACGCAACGCCAGCAATTATCAGTCAAGAGCTATTTGATGCAGCTCAGGCAATCTTAAAACGAAATAAGGAACTATCCACACGCAATGCCAAGTGCCAATACTTACTTAGCGGTTACATCTTCTGCCGTTGTGGAGCACGCTACCAAGGATACCTGAAGAAGTGGAAAGACAATGGTAAACCCAATTCTCAGCGCTGGTATCGGTGTGGTAAAAGCCAATCCATAGCCTCACCTGAGCGATGCTTGAACCGCCAGCTTCATGCTCCCAAAACCGAGCAGGCTGTCTGGCAGCAAATAGAAACCATGCTTGCCAAGCCCGAGATAGTATTGACTGCTCTTGAGATACGGGCTAACGAAGCAAACCAAATAGAGCCATTACAAAGTCGTCTAGAACAGATAGAGACCCAACTTGAGAATCGCCAGAAGCAGAAAGAGCGCATCTGGAGAGCCTTTGAACTGACCGGTGATGAGGGTAGTTTCAAGCAGGATATAGAGAGGCTGGCACGAGAAATCACATCGCTGGAAAATGAGAAGCTGGAGCTAGAGCACAAAATCGAAAGCCACCAGCAGTATGAGATAGACGCAGAGCGCATAAAAGAGGCTTGCCAATTATTCTCCACTAACCTAAAAGGCTTGACCTATGAGGAAAAGAGATTTGCCCTTGAAGCTCTGCAAATAAGGGTATTGGTTGACGGAGAGTCGTTAAAACTGGAGGGTGTCATATCACTAGGGGAGCAAACAATTGTGTCCTCTGCATCAAGATTATTGAAGCCGCGCTGGCAGAAATCGCCTCTTTGAATACCTCCCGGGGATGGACAATGCTGCTGTCCAGGCTGCCGACCGATACCTCAGCTACCCTTATCAGCTGATTCCTGGTATCCAGCAGAAGAGCCAGAAAATATTCCTTCTTTTTGCTTTTCAGGCGACTGCGGACCTGCGCCACGACGTCTTCCGGTGTCTTGACCACTTCTCTCTTTTCGCTATCGTGGTAATCTTCGATACGGCTGACCAATTCAAAAACGGCTCTTATCTGCGCCGCCTTGGCGAGGCCGATTCCCCTGACCCCGGCCAGCTCCTCAAGTGAGGCGACGGCAATCCCCTTGAGGCTGCCGAACTGGCTTAAAAGCCTCTGGGCGGTTACCATCACCGACTCGCCGGAGATACCCCGGCCCAGAATAACCGCCAGAATCTCCTGAGCGGAAAGCGCCTCGGCGCCGAACTTCCGCAGCCGCTCTCTCGGCCGCTCCGAAGCCGGCAGGTCATGGATGGTGAACGACTTTTTTACTTTGCTTTTTTCCACTGCGCTGCCGAAACTTACTGGGCTCATTTTACGATATAGCTGAGCCAGAGTCCATTTAAATCATCCATATCAAAGCCATATACTTTGAGCAGGGCTTCATCATAGCCGCTCCCTTCTTGAAATGTGCTCAACAACTCAAGCATCTTACTCTGGCCATAATTGTTAATCAGTAAGTCAACCAGACTGAAGCTCTGGGCATAGGCGAGTACCGATTCCTCCGCATAAGCGGAAAAGGGACTGGAAAGGCTGCGCACCGTTATCAGCGTATCTTCATTGATAGCTTTGACAAGCAGGCTGACGAATACCGGCTCCAACGATCCTTCGGCGTACATGGCGAGGCCCTCGTCGAGCCAGATGGGCAGGTTATTATAGGGGTTGAAGACCACCTGGTGGATTACCAGATGCGTCAGTTCGTGGGTCATCGCCCGCTTGCCCCAGCCAAGGTTATCAGGGGGGATACCAATGGCAATGGTACTGAACCTGGTATAGGCTACGCCCCCCGTCCATTCCTGAGGGAATATCATGGCGCCGAGCAGGTCTTCTGACCTGGCGTATATATATATCTCAGCCGGACTCTCCAGTCCGGCGCCGGTATCACTGTGCAGGCGAACCAGTGCCTGCTGAGCGGTGTCCATTAGCTCCCGGGCGAAGGCATCATCCCCCTTATACCAGTACAGGGTTATTAACCCTTCGCTCAGGCTGCACCAGGAATAGCGGTCGTCATTGACCTGAGCTATGTCCGGTTTGGTTTTTAACTCCCCGCCGGCAGCATCTCTAACCGTCCACCAGTAGCTCAGGCTGCTGCCCGGCGGCAGGCCACCGGTCTTTCTCATATCCCAGCTCCACTCCGCATTGACCATCTCCGCCGGTTCAAACTCGAGGGACACCTCGCTGATAACCTCGGCATGACGCATCCGGTCAACGGTATAGTGCAGACGGATATCGGTGATAGAAACATCGCTGGCCGCGGAGAGACCGAAATTGACCCTCATCGGAAAATCAACTTCAACCCGGCTCTCCAGCACCTGCAGCCCATCAGCGGCCCGAACGGTCGCCGGACTCAGAGGTATAAAGAGCAAAATGGCAATCAGGGTTAGCTGCCACGCTTTTTTTATCACTCTTCCCTCCCCAGGCCGGACCGGTGATAGGCCTCCAGAAAGCCGTCCAGTTCGCCGTCGAGCACGGCGTCAGGATTGCTCGTCTGAAAGTCGGTCCGGTGATCTTTGACCATCTTGTAGGGATGCAGAATATAACTTCTAATCTGGTTTCCCCAGCCCGCAGCGATGTGCTTTCCTTTGAGCTTGGCTTTTTCCTCGGCGCGCTTCTTCAGTTCCAGCTCCAGCAGGCGCGACCGGAGTATCGTCATCGCAGTATCTTTATTACGAAACTGAGAGCGCTCGCTCTGGCAGGTAACTGCCAGCCCCGTGGCCAGGTGGGTCAATCTGACCGCGCTGCTTGTCTTCTGCATGTGCTGCCCGCCCGGCCCGCTGGAGCGGAAAGTCTCCACTTTCAAATCTTCGGGGTCGATTTTAATATCAACACCCGCTTTCGCCTCCGGCATTATCTCAACCAGGGCGAATGAGGTATGTCGGGCGTGGTCGGCGTCAAACGGGGACAGCCGAACCAGCCGGTGAACACCGTGCTCCGCTTTCAGGTACCCGTAGGCGTAATCGCCGGCAATATCGATGAGCACGCTCTTCACGCCGGCTTCCTCACCGGCGGTACTTTCCAGTACCTCTGCCTGGTAGCCATGCCGTTCTGCCCACCGGAGATACATCCGCATCAGCATCTCCGCCCAGTCCTGAGACTCGGTGCCTCCAGCGCCAGCGTGAACTGCCAGGATGGCATTGCGCTCATCAAACTCACCGCTGAAAGCAAGCTGGAATTCAAGCTGAGCGAGAATCGACTCAACTTCCTCTGTCTCTGAGATTATCTCTGTCTGCAATGATTCGTCTTCTCCGGTCAGGTGAGCCAGTTCGATCAGGTCCGTTACTCTTTCCTCCAGTTCCCGCCATCGCTCCGCAGTCCTCTTTTGCCCCACCAGGCGACGCATGGTATCCTGTGCTTTGGACTGGTTCAGCCAGAAGTCCGGCTGCGCCGACTCTTTCTCTAGCCTGCTGACGGCCACTTCCTTGCCGGCAATGTCAAAGATGCACCAGTGCCATTGAAATGCGAGACCGCAGGTCTTCCAGTTTGTCCAGTAACTCCGGCATTTATGCCACTCCTGTTATCAGAACAGTTTACTCTAACAGTTCATTTCATGAGCCGGCGCGAATTCTTTCTCTTTCAGGTTTCCTCCCGCCGCCAGATGGGCCAAACGCAGCGGCTCCGGTATACGATAGCCCCGGCAGCATGCCAGTACCCAGCCTATGGCAGTCTCAAGGTCCACTTTGTGACCGATGGAAACATAGAGCGGGTTAATAGCCGTCTTCGTGCGCAGAACGGCCCCGATGACCTCACCATTATCCACCAGGCCGGTGTAGCTGCCGGGGGCAACATCCGGCTCTTCATAGCTGCCGCACAGTCGCGATTTGGCACAGCCGATGGTCGGCGTGTCCAGAAGAAGCCCCAGATGTGAGGCAAGCCCGAGGCGGCGGGGGTGGGCCAGCCCCTGTCCATCCACCAGAATAAGGTCGGGCGTTGCCGCCAGTTTTCCAAAGGCGGCCAGAGCCAGCGGTGACTCCCGGAAAGAAAGAAGTCCGGGAATATACGGGAAGTCCAGCTTCCCGTCTACCGTTTTCATTTCCACCAGCTCCAGTGCCGGGTAATCCACGACGACCACCGCGCCGGTGGCCATGCTCCGGGCACGGCTGACAGATATATCAACGCCGGCGATTAAACGTGGCTCATTGATTTCGCTGGTCCGGGAAACCCTGGCGGCCAGTTTTCTCTGGATATCGAAAGCCTGTGACACACTGGCCTGCCAGCCGTGCAGATGGTGCGTTTTCATATCCCGCATTATAACTTTAATAGTATTGTCTGGCAACTAATTCATTGAGTGCCGTTGACAGATGTTAAGTTAATAGTGCATAATATAATTACTTGGGAAACTAGATAGAAACATGGTAAAAATCAGACTACGCCGCACCGGAGCCAAAGGCAAACCGAACTACAGACTGGTTGTTGCTGATTCTCGCTCACCCCGTGATGGAGCCTTCATCGACATTATCGGTCATTTCAACCCCCTCACTGACCCAGAAACCGTGGTTATCAACGAAGAAAAAGCACGCCACTGGCTGAGCCAGGGTGCCCAACCGACAGATACTGCCGCCAGGCTGTTGAGCAAGGCCGGCATTCTGCAGAAATCCAATACAACTAAGGAGAACTCCAAATCATGAGCGAATCCGACGAGCAAGAAGAATCCCAGATCACAAGCGAATCCGAAGAGCAAGAGGAACCCCAGATCACCAGCGAACCTGAAGAGCAGGAGGAACCCCAAATCATGAGCGAATCCGACGAGCAAGAGGAAGAGCCCAAAATCAAGATTGGACTCGACGCCCAAGGAGAAAGCATGAAAGAGCTTATCGAGTATATCGCAAAATCAATCGTCGATGAACCGGATGAAGTAAAAATTGATGAAGAAACTGACGAAGAAGGCCTGCTGACACTGAAGTTGCAGGTCGCCGATGAGGATAAAGGAAGAGTTATTGGCAAACAGGGGCGAATCGCCGAAGCCATGCGTGCCCTGCTCAGGGTAAAAGCCGCCAAGGCTTCTGCCCGGGTTAGACTGGAAATTGTCTGAGCGTACCCCATCTGGAAATTCAGCATCAAAAACAGAATCGCCCGGTTTTGACTTTATCACCATCGGGCATGTTATCGCCCCGTCAGGGGTCAAAGGCAAAGTAAAGGTACAGATAGAAACCGTATTCCCCAAACGGTTTTCCCCTGACGAACGGGTATTTGTCGATGGCAAACCCATAACTATCGTTGATGTGTCATGGCATCGCAACCGGCCGATACTGAAATTCAGCACCATTGATTGCGCCGAGGATGCCCTGCAACTGCGAGGCAAATCCATAGAGATACCGCAAAGCCAGCTCCATCCGTTGCCGGAAGACAATTACTATCATTTTCAGCTTATCGGACTGAAGGTGGTGACTGCCGGAGGTGAGCCTCTGGGGGAGATTAAAGAAATCCTGGCTGGTAAGAGCAACGATACCTACGTGGTACAGGGTACGAAAGGCGAAATTCTCATTCCCGCCATTGAAGATGTGGTCAGGTCGGTAGATTTACAGCGCGGACTTATGGAGATAGAGCCTATAACGGGGCTTCTGGAATTAAACCGGAAAAAGAACGGTTAGTCTCTGCTAACGTCTTGTTTTTCTTCTACGCGCCATTTCCGCCACTCTCAGGCGTGCCAGCGAACGGCGGAGCGATGCTTCTGCCCGCGCACCATCAATGCCGAGTTCTCTCTGCTGGGACAGTCTCTCCTGAGCACGTTTTCTGGCTGCTTCCGCCCTCTCCACATCGATTTCATCCGCGCGCTCAGCAGTATCGGCCAGAACGACCACTTTATCCGGACGCACTTCAAGGAAGCCGCCTGATATCACCAGTGATGCCTCTTCACCACCTTTTTTTATCCGCAGCTCGCCGGGCAGCAATGTTGTCATCAATGGGGTG
>JAUWLN010000159.1 GCA_030613665.1 Dehalococcoidia bacterium | reverse complement strand
TCCCAGGTCTGGCCGATTAATGTGTGCCCATCCCTTGTCACCGCCGGCAGTGAGGCTACTGAGGTACACCCGCCACCTTGATACAGCGACGCGAGACCGAGAGCAAAGTTGATTTCATAGCGGGCATTTATGGCGATTATTTCATCAAGCGACAGCCCGGCGCCCCTGGCCACCCCCTTCAGCTCCTCCAGTATACCGGCATCATAACCCCCGATAACCTTTACCAAAGCGTGGCTCTTCTCCAGAATTGCCTTGCGCTCGGCTCCCCACAGGGTGCGCCACATATCAAAGTAGACTTCAACGTTCTGCTGGATTAGTTTCCGCGCCTGGGTGCCGTATTGCTGGCCGCAATCGAAAGGTTTGCCCTTGACCGAAATTACCGGTGGCAGCATGGTTTCCGCACCTTTCCAGAATCCGACGGGCTCAGGCTATCCTCCGGTTATCTGCCTTCATGATAACCCGTTGCCCAGCGAATTTTCTATCGGCGTGCTAACGTACTTTTCCATAATCTTGCGGAAGTGATATCCGTAGACACTCATGGTTATTGATATCGGCAATTTCCGAGGGTACTTCAGTAACGTCAGCAAAAACAGTCGCCAGTAGTATCTCCGACCCTTTTCCCTGAAGCCCAGAACCCAGATGGATTTCAGGAACGCCTCCAGTTCGTAGGAATGGAGCTTTTTCTTCTTGATAGTCGGCCGGTACTCTTTCAGAAATGCCTTGACCCGCTCGTAGTACTGTTTTGGTGAATAAATCGTGGCCAGGATGTGCTTGTAGCCATCGATGAGAGTGGCCGAGTTCATCTTGGGGGTGAAGTTAAGGGAAATATCATTATTGTCACCGGTAAACGCCCGGACCAAACGATTTTCTTTCTTGAGCCGCCGGTGCAGCCTGGTACCGGGCGGAGCATTAAGCAGGCCTACCATCGCCGTGACGATGCCGCTCTTCTGGATGAAATTTATCTGGCTCCTGAAGATGGATAGCGGGTCGCTGTCAAAGCCAACGATAAAGCCCCCCTGTACTTCCAGGCCGTAATTTTGTATCTTTTTCACCGAAGCCACAAGGTCGCGATTCCGATTCTGTACTTTATTACATTCCACCAGGCTTTCCTCGTTTGGCGTCTCAATGCCGACAAATACCCGGTCGAAACCGGCTTCCACCATCATCCCCAGCAGCGACTCGTCATCCGCCAGGTTTATCGAAGCCTCCGTGGAGAGGACAAAGGGATATTTTTTTGCCTTCTGCCATTTAATTACGGCCGGCAGAATCTCCTCTTTCAGTTTTTTCTTGTTTCCGATGAAGTTATCGTCAACGAAAAAAACCCCGGAACGCCAGCCGCTCTTATACAGCGCCTCCAGCTCGGCAACTACCTGCTCCCCGCCTTTGGTCCTTGGCCGGTGTCCATTCAAGATGATGATATCGCAGAACTCACAGTTAAACGGGCAGCCTCTGGAATACTGGAGGCTCATTGAAGAATACTGTTTCTGGTTGATGAGCGACCAGAGCGGGGTGGGCGTTTCCCCAATTTCCGGTCGGGCTTTCGATGTATAAACACGCTGCGGTTTCCCCTCTGCCAGGTCTTTAATAAACAGCGGCAGGGTTACCTCGGCTTCGCCGAGCACCAGGTGGTCCACCTCCCGGAACTCGCGGTATCCGGTGGTGAAGAGAGGACCTCCGGCCACCGTCCTGGTTCCCAGGTTCTGACACCGCCTGATTACTTCCCTTACCGAATCAGCCTGCACCACCATAGCACTGATAAAGACAAAGTCGGCCCACCTTATGTCCTCATCGGCGAGCTGGCTCACGTTAATGTCGATAAGTTTCTTCTCCCACTCACCAGGGAGCATTGCCGCCACCGTTAAAAGGCCCAGCGGGGGGAAGGACGCTTTCTTGGAAATGAATTTCAGGGCGTACCGGAAGCTCCAGAAAGTGTCCGGGTATTGCGGATAGACAAACAGTATCTTCATAAATATCTGACCCTACCTGCGAGCGAATACCAGGTTTACAAATATATTATATCAGCTTTCCCTCCTGATGTAACGCTTACTCACTCTATCAGATCATACTTGCCGCGGCGGCGTGTGCCCAGGACCAACCGCGTCGGGGCATCAACAACTGTGATTTCATCCACAGCGAATACCCCCCAATTACATTAGTTACCGAATTTTCAATATTATATCCGAACCGCCGCCACCACCATACTCTCTAGTAGTACACCTTGACCCCTCTCCCCTCCACCTGGCGAATGTTCGCTATATCCTGGGAGTTATCCGAAAGGTCGAGGTTGTTCCCTTTCAGGTCCAGCTGGTCGCCTTCTCCCAGGCCGTCATTTGCCAGCAGCGGGGAAATATCACTTATTTGATTTTGATCCAGATTCAAGCGCTCCAGGTTACCGAGCGAGCGCAGTGACGAGATGTCACTTATTTCATTGGCGGAAAGATAGAGAAGCCTCAGCCTGGTAAGCGACGCCAGCGGAGCAATATCGCTGATTTTGTTGCTGCCGAGCCTCAGGTCTTCCAGTTGAGTCAATAAGGACAGCGTGGATATCTCCGCTATTTTATTGCTGGAGAGGTCCAGCCTTTTCAGGCTAGCAAGCGATGCCAGCGGAGATATGTCGCTGAACCCGTTACCATAGAGGTCGAGCAGGGTCAGAGCGGTCAGGGAGGCCAGTGGTGAAATATCGCTTATCCAATTGGTCGAGAGGTGCAGCTCAACGAGGTTCGACATCCCGGCCAGCGGTGATACATCTCGTATCTTGTTGGCGGAAAGATACAGGGTAGTCAGGCTGGCAAGCGATGCCAGCGGTGAAACATCATCCACCAAGTTACCGCCAAGTTTAAGCACTTCCAGTGTGGTAAGCGGCGATAGCGGGCTGAGCTCGCTTATCTTATTGCCGTGGAGCTCCAGCTCCTTGAGAGCGTTGAGCGATGATAGTGGCGAAATATCGGTTACTACACTTGAGGACAGGGAGAGAAAGGTCAGGCCGGTCAGTGACCCCAGTGATGAAATATCGCTGACCTGATTGAAAGATATATCCAGCCAGTTCAGATTGGAGAGTAATGACAGGTGGGATATATCTTCTATTTCATTGTACGCCAGGTTTAAAACGGCCAGGTTGACCAGCGACGAAAGCGGGGTAATATCAACGACCAGATTGCGAGACAGGTCAAGCGAAGTCAGATTGACCAGCGAGGCCAGTGGTGAAATATCGCTTATCCAGTTGGTCGAGAGGTGTAGCTCAACGAGGTTCGGGCAATTTTCAATGCCGGACAGGTCAGTGATATTAGCGTAATTAGCCGTGAGTTCGGTAAGCCCGGCCAAATCCTCCGCAGATATCGGCCCGGCAGACGGCTTGCCGATTGCGGCGCGCATCGCCGCTTCGAGGTTACGGTCGGTGATTGTTACTGTCTCCGGATTCGCAGCCGGTGGGTTCGCAGCCGGTGGCGTCGCGCATGCCGAGATGAAAACAACGCTTAATGATAATAAAACCGCATACTGCCATCTCATCTTAGGCATTTAGTTCTCCAATCAGGCCACCTCTATAGGCCGTCCTGTTTTTCATTATAACACGCTGGTGTTTGGGGATATTAGCCGGGTGGCCCGGCCATTCATTGGACTTATGATAATCGCATTGGCTATAATTGTTATGTTTACAGGAACGGTCATCTGACTGAAGAGCGTTATCATTGAACAAACCCGCAACCAAAGGAGGCGAATTTCATGAAAATTGACCCGGAACTGTGCATCGTGTGTGAGGCCTGTCTGCCCTAC
>JAUWLN010000172.1 GCA_030613665.1 Dehalococcoidia bacterium | reverse complement strand
TGTGTACAATTTCGGCCTTGATGCTTTCTGTCGGAAATGCGCTGAAGTCGGCATTAGCGGTCTTATTGTGCCCGACCTTCCTCCAGAAGAAGGCCAGGAACTGGAATCTGCTACGCAGAATCATACACTGGACCTGATTTATCTCCTTGCTCCCACCAGCAACGAGGAACGTATCAGGCTCGTTGCGGAGCACTCACAGGGGTTCATATACCTGGTATCGGTGACCGGCGTTACCGGGGCCAGAAATACCCTGCCAGATAATCTACAGACTATTGTAACCGGGGTTAAAGAGAAGACCGCCAAACCACTGTGCGTTGGCTTTGGCATATCCACCGCGGAGCAGGCAAGGCAATTCTCCAGGATAGCTGACGGGGTGATTATCGGCAGCCGGATTATCCAGCTGATTGAGGCTGATGGTTCCCTTTCGGCACTGACCGATTTCACCCGGCAGTTGAGACAGGCCCTCGACCAGACCGAATAGTCGCCGATGCCTTCTCCGGTAATCTGACCGTTCCCCATTTTTTTGTCTAACCTGGGCTGGAGCGTATCTATCAGCGCAGCCACGTTTTTTCTCCTGAAATTAACAATTACTTAATATTTCCCTGTCATACTCTTTATGACAGTTATTTTTGAATCTCGTTGACAATAGAGTCATACGGAGGCAGGTAATATTATGAAGAGAATCTTAACGATAATGCTGACGGCATTTATCCTCGCTGGAATTACAGTTCCACTTACAGGCTGTGGCTCTGAGCCAGACGAGGCGGGAACAGCAGAAACCCAGGTAGTAACCGTAGAGCGCGGTGATATTACGATAGATATTACTGCGGCTGGCAACCTGGCGTTATCCCGTACGGAAGACCTCGCCATTGACCTGTTCTACCAGGAAGGGACGATAGAAGAAGTTATGGTGGAAGAGGGAGACACCGTTGCCGAAGGACAGGCTCTGGTCAGGCTGGACACCGAGGAGTGGGAAGACGAATTGAGCGCCCTGGAAGACCAGGTTACCGCAAAAGAACGTGACTTACTTCAGGCAGAAATCAATTTGCAAACCGCCGAACAGAACCTGAAGAACGCACAGGATAACCAGGCCACCAGGGAACTGGCATTGCTTAACGCTCAAATAAATTCGGACCAGGCCGATTACAACCTGTCGGTGGCGGAAGAAACTCATGTCTGGCCAGATCTCGAGATTGCAGAGGCCGAGGTAGATAAGGCGGAAGCTTTTTTGGACTATGCTCTGGAAGGTGGTTGGGGAAGTGTTATCACCCGCGCTCAGGCAGAACTGGAAGCCGCCGAACAGGTATATGATGCGCTCGTACAGGGCTATGATACGGAGGAAGTAGCCATAAAGAAAAAGCAGGTTGAAGCGGCCGAGCTATCTCTGGCTCAGGCCGAGGAAGATCTCAATGAGGTAGCCAAGGACGTGGCGGTAAAGGAGCTTCAGCAGACGTTGAACCAGGGGAAACTGGAGGATGCCGGGAAAGCGTTAACCGATGCCCAGGAGGAGCTGGGCAAAGCCAAAGAGAAAAGCCCGCTTATTGAGGCACCGTTTGACGGTTTCATCACCACCGTAAATGTGGAAGGCGGTGATGAGGTACTGACAGGCACGGTTGCCGTGCAGCTTGCCGACCCCAACAAATTTGAAGCGGATATCATGGTCAGCGAGATGGATATCCTTCAAGTAAAGCTTGGTGGGGAAGCCTGGGTGCAGGTGGATGCCATGACAGGGCTGACCCTTCCGGCTGAAGTCATTCACATTTCACCTACCTCCACTATTCAGTCGGGCGTGGTGAATTATGAGGTGAAAGTTGAAGTTAAATCACTCGAGGCGGTAATGCAGGAGCGGCAAGCCGCCGTGAAGGATATTTCCCCGGGTGAGCTTCCGGAGAGACTGAAACAGGCTATTGAATCAGGCCAGATGACTCAGGAGCAGGCCGAGGAAAAGATGGCACAGATGCAACAGGGGCAAGGCGGGCAGCAAGGGCAAGTGCCCGCAGCCATATCTGAGGACTTTCAGCTCAGAGAAGGGCTGACCGTCACCGTGACCATCCTGGTGAATGAGCGAACAGATGTATTGCTGGTACCTAACTCGGCGATTACCAGCCAAGGAGGGCAGACCTACGTCCAGGTCGTCAAGGGTGACACGACCGAAGAACGGGCGATAGAAACGGGCATCAGCCGACTGGCAGTACACCGAAGTAACCAGCGGCCTCAGTGAAGGCGAGCAGGTGGCTGTTCTGCAAGGGGGTGCCACCACACCGACCGCGCAGGAAATCCGGCCGGGTGTAATGATACCGGGAATGGGGAGGCCGCCCAGATGATTCAGTTACAGGATATAACCAAAGTCTATCCCATGGGCAACAGAGAACTGACCGTGCTCAGCGGAGTTAGCCTTCGTATTGAGAAGGGCGAGCTGCTGGCAATTATGGGGCCTTCCGGCTCAGGCAAGTCGACCCTGCTCAACCTCATCGGCTGCCTGGATAAACCAACTTCAGGCAGCTATTATCTGGAGGATAGGGAAGTAAGCCGCCTCAGTAGCGGTGAGCTGGCTGCGGTCAGGGGCCAGAAGATAGGCTTTGTTTTTCAGACTTTCAATCTGCTGCCGCGGCTCTCGGCACTGGCCAATGTAGAGCTTGGTATGAGATACGCCGGCGGTGTTGACCGCAATCGAGCTATGGAAGCATTGACCGAAGTCGGGCTCTCCGACCGGGTCAACCACCGCCCCACCGAGCTCTCCGGCGGAGAGATGCAAAGGGTCGCCATCGCCCGGGCGATAGTAAAAAACCCTCCCCTGATTCTGGCGGATGAACCCACCGGCAACCTGGACAGCCGTTCCGGCGCGGAGATAATCTCCATCCTCACCTCTTTGCACGCCGAGCAGGGCATAACACTGGTGATGATAACCCATGACGCCAGCATCGCTCATCGCTGCCAGCGCATTGTGCATCTAAAGGACGGGCAAATAGAAAGGGAGGAGAAGGTATGAAAAAGTGGCTCGACCCTCTAGCCACTGCCTGGGTAGGCGTGATTACACACAAGCTTCGTAGCTCTTTGACCATACTGGGAATCGTCATTGGCGTCGCCGCCGTGATTACGCTCATGTCCATAGGAAAAGGTGCCGAAGCTCAGATTATCTCCAATATCGAAAGCATGGGGTCGGATCTGGTTACCATCCAGCCGGGCGCACGCACCTTTGGCGGCGTCAGGAGCGCCGCTTACACGCTCACCATCGAAGATGCGGAG
>JAUWLN010000089.1 GCA_030613665.1 Dehalococcoidia bacterium | reverse complement strand
CTTCTTCATGAACTGCTCCCGCCACTAGTAGTACTGAGCCTGGCTGATCTGATGCTCGGTACAAACGTCGGCTACCGGCCTGCCTTTCAATCCCTGCAGAGCACTACGGTGGTCTTGGTCCGTGGATCCCATTTGCGTCTTGGCATGGCTGTTACTCCTCTTTCTCCAGCCATCTTACTCTCTTATCTCCAACCCTGCCTTAATGGGGAGCAGTATAATATCTGTGGCGACTTTCTATCTTGTTTTGTTAAAACTTGTCTGCTACTATGTAGAAGAGGCAAATGACTACCGAAAGAGAAAAGGCGCTGGAGCTGGCGATTGGCCAGATTGAAAAGAAGTTCGGCAAGGGCTCCATCATGAAGATGGGGGAATCTGCGGGCATATCTCCCGTGGAGGCTATCCCCAGTGGCTCGCTGGCTCTGGACCTGGCCCTGGGCATAGGCGGCGTTCCCAGGAGTCGGGTAACGGAGATATTTGGTCCGGAATCCTCCGGGAAGACTACCCTGGCCCAGCACATCATTGCGGAATCACAGAAACGCGGCGGTTTGGTTGCCTATATTGATGCGGAACATGCGCTAGACCCATCTTATGCGGCAAAGTGTGGTGTTAATGTAGAGGAGATGCTTATCTCCCAGCCGGATACCGGGGAGCAGGCACTGGAAATCTGCGAGGCACTGGTGAGGAGCAGCGCTGTTGACGTCATCGTGATTGACAGCGTGGCGGCTCTTGTACCCCGGGCTGAGATTGAGGGGGATATGGGGGAGCCACAGATAGGTCTGCAGGCGCGCCTGATGTCACAAGCCCTGCGCAAGCTGGCGGCGGCGATTGGCCGTTCCGGGACGGCGGTCATATTCATCAACCAGCTGCGGGAAAAGGTCGGCATTATCTTCGGCAATCCGGAGGTAACGCCCGGCGGCAGGGCGCTCAAGTTTTACAGCTCGGTACGTATCGACCTGAGGCGCGTTGAAACCATCAAGCAGGGTAACGAAGCCATCGGAAACCACGTCAGGGCCAAGGTTGTCAAGAACAAGGTTGCCCCACCATTCCGAACTGCCGAATTTGACATCATGTTTGACCACGGCATAAGCAAAGAGGGCAATCTTATCGACCTCGGTCTGGAAATGGGACTGGTCAGCAAGGCTGGTGCCTTTCTCTCTTACGGCGATGTCCGCCTCGGGCAAGGCAGGGAAGCGGCCAAGCAATTTCTGGCGCAGAACCTGGAACTTGCCCAAGAAATGGAGCAGAGAATCAGGTCCTCAGCCGGTAGCACTCATTCAGCCGTGCCCGAAAAATAAGGGCATATTAAAATAACAGGAAACAGAATACCGTTGAGTGTATAAGGCTGAGGCATAGGCTTCGGCCTTGTGTTTTTTAAAAAAGGAAGAGATAGAGTGAGCAAGATTACCGACCTGCGCACGGGGAAGAGGAGAAATAAGAGGCTGAATATATTTCTGGACGGCAGTTTTGCCTTCAGCCTCGGGGCTGAAGTTGTGGCGAAAGAAAACCTCCAGGTAGGCCAGGAACTATCCAGCAGCCGGATAGAGTCGCTGACCGGCGATGATGAGGTTCAGCGCTGCCTGGAAGCGGCTTATCGTCACCTCGGCTACCGTCCGCGCAGTGAGTTTGAAATCAGAGAGCGAATGCAACGCCGCGGCTTTGCTTCGGAAACGATAGATGCCGCCATCACCCGGCTGAGGGAACAGGACCTGCTGGATGACGAAGCCTTTGCCCGGTTCTGGAAGGAAAACCGGGAATCATTCCGTCCGCGAAGCCGGTGGCTCACCGGGCTGGAACTAAAACGGATGGGGGTGGTGAACGACGTCATCGAGCAGGTGGTCGCCGGTATAGATGATGAGGAAAATGCCTATCGGGCAGCGCTGCAAAAAACACGCAACTGCACGCCGGACGACTATCAGAGCTTTCGACGTCGACTGGGTGACTATCTCAGACGCCGCGGTTTTAACTACGAAGTCATCAGCCATACGGTGGGAAGGATATGGCAGGAACGAGGGAATAGCTCGGGATAGCCTGTGAAGCGATGCAAATCGGTGACGCAGCTATTTCAGGCTTCCCCCGCCGGGTAAAAATTTAAAAAAAGGGGGGACAAGATGGGAACAGATATTGTTGTCATAATTGCCATTTTATTTGTTGGTATCGTTATCGGCGTTATCATCGGCGGTATGGCCGTCTTAACTTATCGGCGGTTTATGTTCAACCGGCAGATACGTATTGCCGAACGCAAGGCGGCCAAGATGATTGCCGAAGCCGGAGATGAAACCCGGGTGGTTCTGAACAACGCACAGGAAGAGGCGAAAAAGATTAAAGCCACAGTTGATGCCGAACACCGGGAGCGGCGCTCCGAACTGCAGCGTCAGGAAAACCGTTTGAGCCAGAAAATAGAGAACCTGGACAGGAAGCTTGAAGGCGTCGAGCAGCGGGAGAGGAGTATGGCTGGCAAGGAAAAAGAAATCGATTCGATACGCGGCCAGTTTGGCGAGCTAAGAGACAGGCAGTTGCAGCAGCTTGAGCTGATTTCGGGCATGTCGAGCGCGGAAGCGCGCCAACAGCTGATTGATGCCATGCAGGTGGAGATGAAGCAGGAGACCTCGAGGCGACTTCGCGAGTGGGAAGCCAAGCTGAAAGAAGAAGCCAATGAGAAGGCCCAGGAAATCCTGTCGCAAGCGATTCAGCGCAGTGCCTCGGAGATAGTTACCGAGTCTACGGTAGCTGCGGTGCCGCTGCCCAGTGACGAAATGAAAGGTAGGCTCATCGGCCGTGAAGGGCGCAATATCAGGGCTCTGGAACAGGCGACCGGCGTGGACCTGATAATCGACGATACTCCTGAGGCGGTTACAGTATCCAGTTTTGACCCGATACGGCGGGAAGTCGCCCGCAACGCATTGCGCAAGCTAATCCTGGACGGGCGCATCCACCCGGCACGTATTGAGGAGGTGGTCGCCAAAGCGAAAGATGAGGTGGATGCCGATATCATAAGCGCCGGAGAGCAGGCAGCCTATCAGGTTGGCGTGCACGGGCTGCGACCGGAGATTATCCGGCTGCTGGGTCGATTGAAATACCGCACCAGCTATGGCCAGAATAGCCTGTTGCACAGTATTGAAACCGCCTACATAGCCGGAATGATTGCCTCCGAGCTGGGGGCTAATGTGGACATCGCTAAAAGGGCCGGGCTCCTGCATGACCTTGGCAAGGCAGTTGACCGTGAGGTGGAGGGCACCCATGCCCAGATTGGCGCTGACCTGGTAAAGCAGTGGGACAAGTCGCCGGAAGTGGTGCAGGGCATTGCTGAGCACCACATGGAGACGGAGAGCGTCAGCATGTGGGGTTTCGTCATCTCGGCAGCGGATGCCATAAGCAGCGCCCGGCCGGGCGCCCGGCGGGAATCGCTGGAGAACTACCTGAAGCGAATGAAGGCACTGGAAGATATTGCCAACGACTTCAAGGGTGTGGATAAGTCTTATGCTATTCAGGCCGGACGGGAAATCCGCATCCTGGTCAAACCGGAAGAAATTGATGACCTGGGCGCGATGCGGCTTGCCCGGGACATCGTGAAGAAGATAGAAGAAGGCCTGGAGTATCCGGGGCAGATAAAGGTCACCGTGCTGAGGGAGACCCGGGCCGTTGACTTCGCGAAGTAAAGGACATAGATGTTAGTACTGGTAGTAGGTGATATAGTTGGCCTGCCCGGCAGAAGGGCGGTGCAGGAAATCCTGCCGTTACTGCGTCAGCAGTACAAGCTGGATATGGTCATTGTCAATGCTGAAAATGCCGCCGGTGGTTTCGGGCTGACCCCGGCCATTGCCCAGGAGTTCATTGAAATTGGCGTTCACGTGCTGACGTCAGGGAATCATATCTGGGCGCAAAAAGATATCATTCCTGAGCTGGACAGTGGAATACCGGTTCTGCGTCCGCTGAACTATCCTCCGGGAGCACCGGGAAGGGGTTACCTCATAACTGGTAAGACGATGGTGGTCAACCTGATGGGCCGGACCTTTATGAATGATATCGACTGTCCGTTCCGGGCAATGGACAGGCTTCTTGAGGAGACCGAGGACAGGCCATCGGTGATAATTGTTGATTTTCACGCTGAAGCAACCTCGGAGAAAATGGCCATGGGATGGTATCTGGACGGTAGGGTCAGTGCTGTTCTGGGCACCCACACCCACGTCGGTACCATTGACGCACAGATAATGCCCCAGGGCACGGCTTATGTCACTGATATCGGTATGACCGGTCCCACTGATTCCATCATCGGCAATGACGTGGCATCAGTCCTGAAACGTTTTCTCACCGGGATGCCCCACCGTCTTCCCGTGGGAAAAGGGCGGCCGGTTCTCAATGCCATGCTGGTTGATGTGGATGAGGACAGCGGCCGGGCAATAAGTATTGAACGCATATGTCGGCAGCTGGAGAAATAGTGAGCAAAGTTGACCTGCATATTCATTCCACGGCCTCGGACGGAAGACACAGCCCGCAGGAAATAGTCCGCAAGGCGGCGGGCCTGGGTCTGGAAGTCATTGCCCTGACCGACCACGATTCTGTTGACGGGATAACGCCGGCTCTTGAAGAAGCGAGAAAATTAGACCGGCTTCAGTTCATTCCGGCGGTGGAGGTGAGCACGGACGTTCCCAGCGGCGAAGTACATGTGCTCGGCTATTTCATTGATTACACCAGCGAAGAGCTGGCCGCAGCGCTGGAAAGGTTTCGCAGTTCCCGGGTAGGGCGGGCGCAGGGCATGGTGGACAGGCTCGCCGGGCTCGGCATCCACATAAGCTGGGAGCGTGTCCGGGAAATCGCCGGCACTGGTACCGTCGGCCGACCTCACATCGCGCAGGCGCTGCTGGAGAAAAGGTATATCGGTTCCATAGGAGAAGCGTTTGACAGGTATATTGCACGTGACGGGCCGGCCTATGTGGAACGGGAAAAGATGACCCCGGTGGAGGCGGTGCAGCTGATATTGCGCAGCCGTGGTGTGGCCGTTATGGCGCACCCGTTCACCGTGCCTGAGCCTGAAGCGACGATTGTGGAGATGAAAGCCGCCGGGATGGCGGGCATTGAAGCCTATTACGGCCATTATATCGGTGAAGAGACAGGTACCCTCATCGCCCTGGCGAAAAACCACGGGCTGCTGGTTACCGGTGGCAGCGATTATCACGGCCTGGATGAGAGCAAAGAGACCCCGATAGGAGGTGTGGAGGTACCCATGGAGGCGGTAGAAACACTGATGGCGCGGGCCGAGCCAAAAATGATAAAGTTAGCCTATTTGCAGTAAGTTATTCCTGCGGAGAGCCTATGGCTATCTGGTTTGCTTTAATGCTGGCAGCTTATCTTCTGGGTTCCGTCCCGGCCGCGTATTTCGTGGCCAGAATGGCCCGTGGTATAGACATCAGGCAGCACGGCACTGGTCAGGTTGGAGCTGGCAACCTCTGGCGGATGACCTCCTGGAAACTCGGTTTGACGGCCGGTGCTTTTGACTTAGGCAAAGGGATACTGATGGTCTGGGTGGCACAGGTCCTGGGACTGGGCGTGGCCCAGCAGCTGATGGTGGGTGCGGCAGCAGTCATAGGGCATAACTGGTCTGTCTTTTGCCGCTTCGGTGGCGGTCGTGGCATCGCCACCGCAATTGGAGTTGTCCTTATCCTCCCGTTAATCAATGCGATGACGCCGTGGCCGGCGGTCACCTGTTTGGCCTGTCTCGCCATCGGCTTCATTGTGCTGCGAAGCTCGCCGCTGCCGGTGCTGGTCAGCATTGCCTCTTTGCCCGTGGTCAGCGCCATTTACGAGCCGGTGACGACGACGCTGGGATTCCTGGCCATCTTTTTGATAGTGGTGATAAAACGCCTGGTGGCGCCGAGAGCGGTTGAGGCCACCTCGATTAGCAGGAAAAGAGTGCTGCTGAACCGCCTGCTTTTTGACCGGGATATAATGGATAGAAAAGCATGGATGTATCGGCGCCCTTTCAAACCAGAGGACCTGAAAGAATTAAAGGACGAGATTGACTGATGAAGTGTGCGGCTCATCCCAGAGTGGAAACGAATCTCAGGTGCGGTAAATGCGGTAAGCCGATATGCCCCAGGTGCATGGTGCAGACACTGGTGGGTGCCAGGTGCCCGGAATGTGCCCGATTATATAAATTGCCGACTTACCGTGTCTCCACTAAATATTACCTCAGGGCGGTCGGCACTGCTCTGGGCGTGGCACTGGCCAGCGGCGTGCTCTGGGGACTGGCGAATACATTTATCCCCTTTTTCTTCTTAAACCTGTTAATCGGTGCCGGAGTCGGCTATGCCATCGGTGAAGTGGTTGGCCGGGCCGTCAACCGGAAGCGGGGCAAGGGGTTGGCGGCAGTGGCCAGCGCGGGTGTGGCGGTCAGTTATCTGGTCAGTATTTTTCTGCTCCCTCTCATTCTTTATGGTCTGTCCCATATACTTCTGGGCCTTCCCCATGGTCTGTTCCATATACTTTTTGACATCATATCTGTGGCGCTCGGTGTTTTCGTAGCCGTTACCCGGCTGCGCTGATAATATATTACCTTGGAGGGGATATATATGGGGCCAACGAGAGAGGTATTCTGGAATATTCAGCTTGGCGTTATTATGGATGTGCTGGCCGCGGTGGCGGTCGGCATTTTCATCTACGCATTCTACCGCCGGGTAAAGCTCTGGCGAATAGGCCGACCGGATGACCGGTTCAGCCGGCTGGGAAGAAGGGTGCGGGCATTTCTGGCCTACACGGTGGTACACCTCTTATTGCACGGCAAGCTCTTCGGTGTGACCAGGGGGGCGCGTTTCCGGGAGTTGTATCCGGGGATCATCCATTTCCTCATTTTTTCGGGCTGTGCCGTCCTGTTTATGGGGACGGTGCTGGTAGCCGCGCACCATTACATTTATGACTTCCTGGAGGGTAGCGTATATCTCGGTGTCTCGCTGGTCCTCGATATTTTTGGCCTGCTGCTCATTATCGGCGT
>JAUWLN010000151.1 GCA_030613665.1 Dehalococcoidia bacterium | reverse complement strand
AGCTGGCCAGAGAGCTGCTGAACGACGAGAAGGAACGCGCCGAGCATATCATGCTGGTCGACCTCGGTCGCAACGATATCGGCCGTATCAGCCAGCCGGGCACGGTTTCCGTTACCCAGTTCATGGACATCGAGAGGTACTCGCACGTAATGCACCTGGTGTCCCATGTCCAGGGCAAATTGAGGGCCGGAATGACCCAGTACGACGCCCTGAGGGCCTGCTTTCCCGCCGGCACCGTCTCCGGCGCACCGAAGATACGAGCCATGGAGATAATCGCCGAGCTGGAACCGGATAAAAGAGGCCCCTACGCCGGCGCCGTCGGCTATTTTGATTTCTCCGGCAACCTTGATACCGCCATCGCCATCCGCACCATCGTCATCAAGGACGGTGTTGCTCACGTTCAGGCGGGCGGCGGCATTGTTGCCGACAGTATTCCTGAGAATGAGTACCAGGAAAGCCTGAATAAAGCCCAGGCATTATTTACTGCCATCAAGCAGGCGGAGGCCAGCCATGCTCCTGTTGATTGATAACTACGATAGCTTTACCTACAACCTCTATCAGTACCTGAGCGAACTGGGTGAAGAGGTGCAGGTGTTCCGAAATGATAAAATC
Source organism: Dehalococcoidia bacterium (assembly GCA_030613665.1). Classification (GTDB taxonomy): domain Bacteria; phylum Chloroflexota; class Dehalococcoidia; order Dehalococcoidales; family RBG-16-60-22; genus E44-bin89. The sequence continues at coordinate 3,338 of JAUWLN010000151.1, read as the reverse complement.
AGCCTCGACGGAATGGAAAAGCTGGCGCCGGAGCTCATTGTCATATCCCCCGGCCCGGGCACCCCACAGCAGGCCGGCATTTCCAACGAGGTTATTCAGCACTTTGGGCCGCGTCTGCCCGTACTGGGTGTATGCCTGGGCCACCAGTGCCTCGGTTACAGCTTTGGTGGCAGAGTGGCTGGTGCCGGTGAAATCAAGCACGGCAAATCTTCCCTTATCCACCACGACGGCCGGGGGCTGTACGAAGGTCTGCCCAATCCGTTTCCGGCCATCCGCTATCATTCGCTGGCGGTAATGCGCGATAACCTACCGGATTGCCTCGAGGTCAGCGCCTGGACGGAAAACGGCATCATCATGGGTCTGCGCCACCGTGAATATCCGATTGAAGGCGTGCAGTTCCATCCGGAATCAATTATGACAGAGATAGGGAAGGACTTACTCAGGAATTTCATCGCCATGAGAGGTGGAGAGCAATGATTAAAGAAGCTATAAATACTCTGGTTTCAGACGACTCTCTTAATTTTGAGCAGGCGACGGCCGTGATGGAGGAGATAATGAGCGGGGAGGCGACCCCGGCCCAGATTGCGGCCTTTGTTACCGCGCTACGCATAAAGGGGGAAACGGTGGATGAAATCGCCGGCCTGGCCAGCGTCATGCGGGCGAAAGCCGTCCCGGTAAAGGCAACGCCGCCCGTAGTTGATACCTGCGGCACCGGTGGGGATAACCTCTCCAGCATCAATATCTCCACCGCCGCGGCCTTCGTGGCCGCCGGGGCCGGCCTGAAAGTCGCCAAGCACGGCAATCGCGCCATGACCAGCCAGTGCGGCAGCGCCGATGTTCTCGAAGCGCTGGGCGTTAAAATCGACCTCAATGCCGAAGCCGTCGCCGAATGTCTGGAAAAGGTCGGCATCGGCTTTATGTTCGCCCCCATCTTCCACCCGGCGATGAAACACGCCGCCGGTCCGCGACGGGAGATAGGCATCCGGACGGTGTTCAATATCCTCGGGCCCATTACAAATCCCGCCCGTGCCGGGTCCCAGGTCATCGGCGTGCCCAGCAAAGAGCTGGGCGAGAAAATCGCCGCCGTGCTGCACCGCCTGGGCACGAAGCACTCCCTTGTGGTCCACAGCCTGGACGGCATGGACGAGCTTTCCATCAGTGGAAAGTCCGTTGTCTGGGAAGTCACCGAGCATGGTGTCCTGCCCCCGTCTGAAGTCGAACCCGCCGATTTTGGCTTTAAAGAAACTAATATATCGGAAATCAGGGGAGGAACGCCGGCAGAAAACGCCGACATAATGCGCCGCGTCCTCACCGGTGAAAAGGGAGCCGTCCGCAATGTAATTGCGCTGAACGCCGCGGCCGCTATTTACGCCGGCGACCTGGCTTCCGAGATAAAAGATGGTTTACGCCTCGCCGAAAGCGTCCTTGACAGCGGCCGGGCCATGGAAAAGCTGGAAAGCCTGATTAAACTCAGCCATAGTCTGGGATAGAAGCTATCATGCTGGAAAAAATCGTCGCCGATAAAAAAGAGGGGCTGAAGCAGCGCAAGAAAGCGGTGTCCGCCTCCGGGATGGAAGCGCGGATTGCCCGGCGCACGGCTACGCTGGACTTTGCCTCCGCCCTGAAAGGCGACGTAGTACGCCTGATTGCCGAGGTCAAAAAGGCATCGCCCTCAAGAGGCATCATCTGCCCGGAGTTCGACCCCGCAGCACTGGCCAGGACTTATGCGGATAATGGCGCGGCCGCCATTTCGGTGCTGACGGAAGAAAAATATTTCGGCGGCCACCTCAATCACCTGTCTGAAATCAGGAAGGAAGTTGAAATACCGCTATTACGCAAGGATTTTATCTTTGACCCTTATCAGGTCTATGAGTCCCGCGCCTGTGGCGCGGATGCGCTGCTCCTCATCGCGGCCATACTGGAGCCGGAGCAACTGGCTGAGTGGTTGGCGTGGAGCTACGAACTCGGCCTGAGCTGCCGCGTTGAGGTGCACAACGAAAACGAGCTTGAGACGGCACTGCACCGCGGCGCCAAAATCATTGGCATCAATAATCGCAACCTTAAAACTTTCAGCGTCGACATCGGCACCACGCAACGGCTGCGGCCACTGGTGCCGAAAGACAAAACCGTGGTCAGCGAAAGCGGCATAAGCCGCCGCCAAGATATGGAATATTTGAAAAAGTGGGACGTTGATGCCGCGCTGGGGGGGGAGGCACTGCTCGCCACCGGCGATATCGCCGCGAAGATGAGGGAACTGCTAAAATGACCTGTATCAAGATTTGCGGTATAAAGGAGGAAAGGCACGCGCTGACGGCTGCCAAAGCCGGTGCGGACTTTGTCGGCCTGGTCTTTGCCCCTAGCCCGCGGCGGATTAATCTGGAAAAAGCGCAGCATATAGCCTCAGTGGTAAAACAGAGCGGCTGCCCAACGGAAGTAGTCGGGGTATTTGTCAATTTATCGGTTTCGACGGTGAACATGGTTGCCGATAACTGTAACCTGGACCGGGTGCAATTGAACGGAGACGAATCATGGGAATACTGTAAAGAGATTGCCAAGCCGCTGATAAAAGCCGTCAGATTGAAACGGGGCCAGAGCGCAGCCGAAGTCTGCGCCTACCTGGCCGAAGGTGTTAAGGTTATGTCAAGTCAGAAATACTCCTTTCTTTTAGACCCGCAGGTCAGGGGAAAGTATGGCGGGACCGGAACCAGGCTCGACTGGAAGCTGGCCGGGCAGATAGCCAGGGAACATCCGGTTATCCTGGCCGGCGGTCTAACCCCGGAGAATGTCCCCCGCGCGCTTAAAATGGTAGCCCCCTGGGGTGTTGATGTATCATCGGGCGTGGAGGCGGGCGGGGTGAAACATGTTGCCCGAATTAAAGCTTTCATCGAGGCCGTAAGGAGGTTTGATGAACACGGAAGATAGGCCCGACGTCCGCGGCTACTTCGGCGAGTTCGGCGGCCGGTTTGTCCCGGAGACCCTGATGGCAGCCCTGGATGAACTTGGGCACGCTTATCGGGAAGCCTGCGCCGATGAAAGTTTTACCCATGAGTTTCAGCACTTATGCCGGGCTTATATCGGCCGGCCCACCCCCCTTTACCATGCCCGCCAGCTTTCCCGGCAGATTGGCGGCGCCGTTATCCTGCTAAAAAGAGAAGACCTGGCACACACCGGGGCGCATAAGATTAAAAACGCCGTGGGGCAGGCTCTGCTGGCCAAACGTATGGGCAAAAAGCGGGTGATTGCCGAAACCGGCGCGGGACAGCACGGCGTGGCCACGGCTGCTGCCTGTGCCCTGCTTGGCCTCGATGCCATCGTCTATATGGGCGAGAATGACATCG
>JAUWLN010000158.1 GCA_030613665.1 Dehalococcoidia bacterium | reverse complement strand
CCCCGCAGGGCCGGTGCCCGAAGGCAGGCGTTAAAATCAGTGGCCCAGGAAACGGGAACCCTTGTCATCCTGGAAGCCCCGCACCGGCTCCAGCCGACGCTCAATGACCTGCAACTGCTGCTCGGCGACCGGCAGCTCGCGGTATGCCGCGAGCTTACAAAACTTCACGAAGAAGTGTTCCGGGGAACCATAGGTCAGGCTATCGCCCGCTTCACCGAACCCAGAGGCGAATTTACCCTGGTTGTTGAAGGTAAAAAGGAAGAAGAACACCGGATATCGAATAAGGATATCGAGCAACGGCTATGTGATATGTATCAGAGCGGAGCCAAGACGAAGGAAGCCATCGTCAGAGTGGCCGGGGAGACCGGCCTTTCCCGCCGTGAATTATATCGGACTTTTCTTAAAATAAACAAGGTCTCGGATGAAAACCGGAATCCCTGTCATAGTCTGGAGAGGAGTTGAGTCATGCGTCGTGGATGTATTTCGTTAGGGGAAGTAAAATGCGATGAGTGCCAGCGCACCATTCCCCATCCCGAGCGATACCTCGCCGTCGATGAAAGAGACGGCATTGAAGACGAGGAAGGGGAGGCAAGGCGGTACTGCATTGAATGCTGCCTGAAGAAGGGTTACGCCCGGCACAAAACGGAAAAAGGGGAACAGATATTGACATTCCTTGAGTCTGGCATTCCAGAACAGGAATGAGATTACCTGATGAGCGAGAAAATCTTTATTGCCGTCGCCTGGCCATACGCTAACGGGGCACTGCATCTCGGGCAGATTGCCGGCGCTTACCTGCCCCCTGACATATTCGCCCGCTATCACCGCACCAAAGGAAATGAGGTGCTGATGGTCTCAGGCTCGGACCAGCACGGTACACCAATCACCATAAAGGCCGAGCAGGAAGGTAAAAGTCCGGGTGAAATTGCCGCCAGGTACCACCGGCAGTTCCTTGAGTCGTGGCAGAGACTCGGTATCTCATTCGACCTCTTCACCACCACCGGCACGGAAAACCACGCCCGGGTCACTCAGGACATCTTTCTCACTCTGCTCGACCGCGGGTATATTTTTAAGGATACGCTTTCGCAAGCCCACTGCCCCAACTGCCAGCGCTTTCTCGCCGACCGCTACATCGAAGGGACATGCCCGCACTGCAGCTCCCCCGGCGCGCGCGGCGACCAGTGCGAGGCGTGCGGGAAACAGCTTAGCCCCGCCGAACTCATTGAGCCGCAATGTCGCATCTGCGGGACCACTCCCGTTTTCCGGGATACCGAACATTTCTTCCTGAAGCTGTCCGCCTTCAACGACGACCTCTTGCAGTGGGTGAAAACCAGAACGCACTGGCGACCAAACGTGCTCAATTTTTCCACGCGCTATCTCGAGGAGGGGCTGAAAGACCGGGCCATCACCCGCGATATAGATTGGGGGGTGGCCGTGCCCGTGGACGGCTTTGAACGCAAACGAATCTATGTCTGGTTTGAGGCCGTCATCGGCTATCTGTCTGCCGCCAAGGAATGGGCGGCTTTACACGGCGACGGCGAAAAATGGCGCGAGTTCTGGCAGAACAGCGATGCCAGGAGCTACTATTTCATCGGTAAGGACAATATCCCCTTCCATACCCTCATCTGGCCGGCGATACTGATGGGCTATGGGGACAACTTGAACCTGCCTTATGACGTTCCGGCGAACGAGTTCCTGACCATTGAAAGCCGAAAGCTCTCCACCAGCCAGAACTGGGCGGTCTGGCTGCTCGACTACCTCGACCGCTATGACCCTGACCCCCTGCGCTACCTTCTCTCCATCAATATGCCGGAGACATCCGATACTGATTTCTCCTGGCGTGAGTTCGTGCGCCGCAACAACGATGAGCTGGTAGCCACCTACGGCAACCTTGTGCACCGCGTGCTCACTTTTGTCTACCGCAACTTCAATGAGAGCGTGCCGGAGCCTGATGAACTTGACGACCAGGATAAGGAGATTCTTTCCAAAGCCGAAAAGACCCTGGAGACAATAGACGGGCTGTTATATGGCTGCCACTTCCGCGAAGCCGTCAGGACGACGATGGCACTGGCGCAGGAGGCAAACCGCTATCTGGATGGCAAATCCCCCTGGAAAGCCATTAAAGAGAACCGGCAGGCGGCCTCAAATTCCCTATATGTAACCCTCCAGGTGATTGCACAGCTGAAAACGATGCTCTATCCTTTCTTGCCTTTCAGTTCCCAGAAGCTGCATGAGTACCTGGGCTTTACGGGGAGTGTTGAATCTCAGGGCTGGAAGTGGCAGGAGTTACCGCCAGGGCAGAAATTACTGCCACCTCAACCACTGTTCTCCAAGCTTGACGACAGCCTAGTGGAGGAAGAAACCAAAAAGCTCGGTCAACCACCATTATAGGTGAGAAAGGAGCCTCGTGGAGCTCAGCGGAATATACCAGTCCATAGAGGATGACCTGGCCCGGGTAAAAGAATACCTGAGGTCGATTATCAAAGTTGACTTCCCCTGGCTTTCCGAACAGCTGGACTATGTGGTGGGTGGCGGAGGGAAAGGTATCCGGCCGGCGCTGACACTGCTGTCGGGCAAATTTTATCAGTATAACTTGCAATATCTCATGCCTATGTCCGGCTCTGTTGAACTCATGCACACGGCTACTCTTATCCACGACGACGCCATTGACAAGTCGGTTTCGCGGCGCGGCAGGGCAACCATTTACAAGCTCTGGGGTGAGGAACCAGCCATTCTCCTCGGCGATTACCTTTTCGCCAAGGCCGGCGAATTCGTCGCGGACACCCACAACCCGCGGGTCATCAAGCTCTTCTCCCAGACGCTGGCCACCATCTCCAGTGGCGAGCTGAACCAGTTCTTCAGCGCCTACAACCTGAAACAGACCCGGGAGCAATACTTCAAGAAAATCTCCGGTAAAACCGCCTCTCTCTTCTCCCTCGCCACCGCGTCAGGAGCCATCCTGAGCGAAGCACCGGAGAAGTCAGTCAAAACGCTCGGAGATTATGGACATCACCTGGGCATCGCCTTTCAGATTGTGGACGACATTCTGGATTTTATCGGCACCGAGGAAGAACTGGGCAAGCCGGTTGGCTCGGATTTGACACAGGGAACTCTTACCCTGCCGGCAATGCTGCTGCTGGAACGCTACCCTGAAGATAATCCGGTGAAAAGGCGCTTTGAGAACAGGGACGACCGGGACAACATCAAGCAGGCAATAGAGATGATACGCAATTCACCGATAGTGGATGAGTGTTACCTCGTGGCTGCGGAATACAGCGCCCGCGCCTGCCGGAACCTCAACGAGCTGCCGGAGAACAGCAGTCGAGAAGCCCTATTTGAACTGGCCAAGTACGTCGTGGCCCGCAAAAAATAGGAGCCGCCAGAGTTACTTCCCTTCCCAGACACTGCCGTCGAGATAGGTTTCTTTTTTGCTTGTCGGTAGCTCCCGCTTGAACTGGTCAATGGCAAACTGGCAGGCGGCAAATCCTTCCCTGCGGTGTGGGGCCGCTATGGCCACGACCAGGTTAATATCACCGACATTCAGTCTGCCGACACGGTGGTAGATGGCAACGTTATCCACCGGCCACTTCCGCTTGATTTCGTCAGCGATTTCGCGCAGCTTCTTCTCCGCTTTCCCGGAAGCGTCCTTATAAACCACGGATCGGACCGGCTTGCCGCGGGAACGGTCGCGAATCAGGCCCACATAGGTAACGACGCAGCCACTGCTGCGGGCTTTGACCTCATTTACCACGGATTCCGGAGAGATAGGCACTTCGGTAACT
>JAUWLN010000146.1 GCA_030613665.1 Dehalococcoidia bacterium | reverse complement strand
GAGCTTTTCTGGCTGGCCGGGTCGGGCGGATAAAAATAACCGAGCGGCGCCAGGACGTTTTGCAAATCAAGGTTGACCACCCCTGGCTCAACCACCGCCCTGCGGTTGGCAATGTTTATCTCAAGGATGCGGTCCATGCGGCTGGTCTCAATAATAATGCCGCCTTTGACCGGGATAGTGCCGCCGGACAGATTGGTACCGGCACCACGGGGCACCGCTGGTATCTTTTCCTGATGGGCCAGCTTCATTATCGCCTGGACTTCTGCCGTGCTGTGCGGAAAGACGATGACATCTGGAAGTTCCTGCCTCATCGTGGCATCGTAGGAATAAGAGATAAGGTCTTTAAGGTCGGCCAGTATATTCTCTTTGCCGACTATCCTGGTTAAATCCTTGATAAGGTTCTTTGTCATCAAGTTACACTCTTTCTTCTTCCCGTACACACTGTGGAATGGCGCGGTCAGTAATATTGCGATTTGACAGGGTCATTCCCGGCAAGTCAGCTACAGCCTGGCCCACGCCTCCATAAGAGTACGTTTGGCGTTGGCCACCACCACATCCGGGTTTTGCCCCGGCAGTGGTTTGACCTCGAAGGCAGCAACGTTCTGTTTCCCCTCGCCTATGTACCCGATTTCCATCAGGGCTTTCAGGAACAACTTTACTTCTTCAACATCGTTTTCACCCACGGCGAGCCCAAACGGAGGATGTTTATCTCCGTAGGCCGGGTGGGTCTTATCTTTCAGTATGCAGCTGCCGATATGTACGTGTGTCAGGTGGTCTTTAGCCGATTTAACCGCGTAGTCAGACGTCTCTTTAAGCAATGGCAGGTGACTCAAATCTACCATCAAGCCGAAGTTGGGGTAATTCCGTTTCACCTCTCTGGCTACATCAACCGCCTCCGGCGTGGGACCGATAAGGCGTTTCTTGTCATAATCACGGTCAAATATCTCCATGATGATGCCAAGGCCGCCCTTGCTCTGCGCGTAGCTGCATATCTGGGAGAGCGAGTCGGCCAGTAATTCTTTTGCCTGGCTGTATTTCTCCTTGGCTGGCGCCGGACCACTGAGTACGGCAAGCTGCCTGGCACCCATCTGGTATGCCTCATCCACGCCGCCTTTGATTATCGAGATGGCGGCATCACGCTGTTGCGGCACCAGGCTGTTGAGATCCAGTTTGTTATTCAGCAGCAGCGGCTGACCAACGTAGCCGACAACGAGGTGGCTTGCCTCTAGTATCTGTTTCACCTCATCCCGGATATCTTCAGGTGTTGAAGTAATCTCAATGGCGCCGAAAAACGCGTCCTCGGCAATCTTACGGATGGACTCAACCGTACCCATCTCCGGGTAGGCCATAAACTGCACGATACCGACCTTCATATAAGAATGCAAGTTTTCTTTCACGACAGTGACTCCTTTTGAGGATTTGCTGGTATGAAGTGAAGGGTGATACCAGTATGGGCAGTGAACTGGTGTGCGATTACGGTGGACTGGATAAAAGTGCGGTGGTCAGATTCAATAGCTCTCTTAATGATAGCGGGATTGACTGAAATACCATCTTTCGATTTCCGGCTGGCGGCTTCTGTTTCTGGCACCCTGCTCATACGCTACCTCTGTGGCACTGTTGCAACGGGGGCGTTCACCCCAAAATATAGCACAGCACCCAGATTGCGTCAAGGAAAACGCTCACTCTTCCAGAAGGGGGAGGATGAGGGGACCTTCCGGAATCACAATGACCTCGGCGTTCTTCCCCAGCACGGAAAAGGCCTTCTCCAGTCCCTCCTCGATAGTGCCGACCGGCGTCATCATCATGTCATTAACTATGCTGTCATCCAGGCTTGAGACCAGATAAATATCGTGCTTCAACTGGGTGCGGGCCAGAATCTGGTTTTCCCACTGGACACCGATAGGCTCTTCCCGCTTTATCTTTCTTATCACCTCTTTGGGAGAATCAACCGAGCGGTGCAGTTCCAGGAATGCTTCCGGCCCGATGCCGGCGCTGCATGATGAAACCACGATTATTATTCCGCCGTCGCGGGTAACCTGTGAGGCGGTGTCAATGCCCTTACAGGTCTGGTACAGGTCCAGGTCAAGCGGCGCTCCGCTGTTGGTAGTAATGGTGATGTCCGCTCTCTGGGGCACTTCGACGCCGGCGATTTTCTTTTCTATCTGGCAGCCTTTCTCGTGTGCTTTGAATGGATGGCCGGCAACGACATGCGTTATCTCTCGGTTCTTATTGAGCAGCACGTTGACAATGAAATTGAGCCTGGCCATCTGTGCCTGCTCAACAAGGTCTTCGTGCAATGGATTTCCTTTGAGAATGCCGGCGCGCGCTTGCGGGTGCTCTACCATCCGGTAGCCGTGGTTGTGGTAGGCGGAGCGGACGCTGAACACTCCGGGCGCAATGCTCTTCCGCCCTCCGGAGAAGCCGGCGAAGAAGTGGGGCTCGATAAACCCGGTGCTGATACGGAAATCGGCTTCAATGACCCGGCGGTTGATGTCCACCGGCGTACCCCGTGAAGTGGTGCCAATGTAGACGGTGTCGTTCACATCGTGGTTGAAGACTTTATAGCCGGCCACGATATCTTCGCCCAGCTTTTGGGCAAGTTCAGTCTTGTTCAACGGCGGATGCAGGCCGAGGGCAACGATGATGGTGATATTCTCTCGCGGTACTTTGCTTTCCAGCTCGGCGAGCAGCGGCGGCAAGATACGGTCATCGGGGCAGGGCCGGGTATTATCGGTGGCGATAACCATTACTTTATCGCTTGGTTTGACCAGGTCGCGCAGCGGTGGTGACTCTATCGGCGAGCGCAGACTCTGCGTGATAGCCTGCCTTTCATCGGCCAGGCCTTTGGCGTCCTGCCGGGTGAGAACGCAGGCGATGTTCCTGGTCGGTATCCGCGCCGTGAGCACACATTCCCCGCAGGGTAATTCAATCTCGGTCAGTTCCATTCTCTATGTTGCTCCCTGTTTTTTACCTGCGGCTTTCGCCAGCAGTTTGGCGGTGCGTGCCGGGTTGAAGATGCCGCAGGTACAGTTCGGTGTCAGAACCATGGTTGCCTCGTCCGGTGTTTTCCTTCCGGCACTGACCTCCTCTATCATGGCCTTAACCAGATTGGTGGCTATCATTCCGTGCCCGCACATGGTGGTGATTTCGAGGATTTCATCGCCGGGCAGCTTTTCCGTCTTGCCCCAGATACCGAGTGAGAAGTTGGCGGTATGGTGCTTGAGGCCGGCCTCTTCGAGGCACTCGTCAACCGTTTTATATATACCGCTCACCACCACAGAAAGCCCCAGGTCTGCCTCTTTGAGGTCTTTAAGTACTCTGGACACCGCCTGAGGGTTATCGAAAACGGCATGCGTATCGCCGCGGACATCGGCGATGATTTCCTCAGGGGTGTACTCATACATGCTGCCCTTGGTCTCGCAGCCGATGTTCACTGGATTATGGCGGAGGCAGATGCGCAGGAATTCCTGCAATTTCGGAACGTAGTCCGTGTCGTTGACGCCGATTGCCCTCAGCATCAGGACAACATAGTCGTCGCTCAGGCTTTCGGCAGACCCGCGCCGGTGCAATGTATGTGTCATTCTTTCGCTCCCTGAATTCAGGCGAAATGCTCTAATAAAGCACTACCCATTATACAATGGGTAGTACCTGTGCTGCAGTATTCGGTTACTACGGGTGAAGTTCGCTATTTTTTGGCCATAGCTGCCATTAGCTTGGCCGCTCGAGCCGGGTTAAAAATGCCGCAGGCACATTGTGGTGCCAGGACTTTAGCCGCGTCATCAGGGGTTCTGGTGCCGGCCTTTATTTCATCCACCATTGACTTTATCAGGTTGGCTGATATCATCCCGTGCCCGCACATGGTGGCGACTTCGAGGACATCATCCTCGGGCAGCTTGTCCGTCTTGCCCCAGACACCGAGTGAGAAATTGGCGGTATGGTGCTTGAGTCCAGCCTTTTCAATGCACTGGTCAACGTTTTCAAAGATACCGCTTACTACCACGGACATCCCCAGGTCCGCCTCTTCCAGCTCCTTCAGCACGTCAGTTACCTGTTCCTGCTTGACGAAGACGGCATGGGCGACTGCTTCTGCGGATTTCACGACATCTTCCTTGGGATGGCTGTACATGTTCCCCAGCTTTATGGCGCCTATGTTTTTGGGGTCG
>JAUWLN010000072.1 GCA_030613665.1 Dehalococcoidia bacterium | reverse complement strand
ATAGTCAGAATAGCGATTGAGAACTTCCCCAAGCGAGGCAAGAACATCCGCATTCCCGAAGAGAAATGCGACCTTATTGCAGGGTTCAGCCATGAAACCATCAACTATCTGCTGGGTGGTCTGTTCCGGGCTTCATACCGGCCGCTGAATGACAACATCATCAATGGCCGAATCAGGGGAGTGGCCGGCGTCGTCGGCTGCAACAACGCCCGCACCGCCCATAATGAGGGTCACATTGCCATGGTCAAGGAGCTGATAAAGAATGATGTGCTGGTACTGCAGACCGGCTGCAGCGCCATGGCCAGTGCTATGGCTGGGCTCATGGTGCCCGAGGCCGCCAAATATGCCGGCGAGGGACTGGCTTCAGTCTGTGAAGCAGTCGGTATTCCGCCGGTATTGCACATGGGTTCCTGCGTGGACAACAGTCGTATCCTGATAGCGGCTACCGCCATGGTTAAAGATGGTGGTCTGGGCGATGACATCAGCGATTTACCCGCCGCCGGTGCCGCGCCGGAATGGATGAGCGAAAAAGCCATCTCCATCGGCCAGTACTTCGTCAGCTCCGGTGTCTTCACCGTGTTCGGCGTGACCTGGCCGACCACCGGCAGCAAAGAGGTAACGGATTTCCTCTTCAAGGACATGGAGGAGCTGTACGGCGGCATGGGGGCTTTTGAGCTTGACCCGATTAAAGCCGCCCAGCTTATGATTGAGCATATTGACAAGAAGCGCAAGGCGCTGGGCATCGATAAGGCCAGAGAGCGCGTCCTCTACGATATGGAAATGAGGCGCGAGCTGGATTCGGTCTAAGCGTTAGAGTGATGATAGAAGGGGGTTAAAAAGTATGTCAAAGATTATTGCTTCAGCCGCAATCAGAGGTGCATATAAGATTGTCGAGCAGGCAGAAGAGAAGTGGAAGCAAGCGATGGATAAATGGGGTGCCAATGAACCCGTTGGCTTCCCCAACACCGCCTACTATCTGCCGGTGATATACGGTATCCTGGGTGAGAAGGTGGAAAAAGTTAGCGATATGGAGCGTATCCTGAAAAAGTGCCGCACCATGCTGCCGCCACCGGTCAGGGAAGAGCATCCCCTGCCCTATCTTGCTCCCGCCCTTGACGCCGGCATGGTCACCTTTTTCGCCGAGGAAATAATTGAAGCGATTCGATATCTCGAACAGCCTGACTTCTACCTCACCGGAGAAGATATCACTGATAATAATATCTGGCTCGGTGCCGCCGATGATATCATCCTGAGAAAGAGGGGCATTGAGTTCGTTGATGGCACTGCCCCAGGGTTCGCCGCCATTCTCGGTGCGGCCCCAACCAATGAGATTGCAGTGAAAATCGCTCAGGAATTGCAGCAGAAGAACCTCTATATCTTCATGTCGGCCGAGTATAATGGGAAAAGGTTCTCCGAGCAGCTTGTGGAATCGGGAGTGCAGATTGGGTGGCCAACTCGTCTGGTCTCCTTTGGCCCCGATATTAGCGCTACCGTCTTTGCCGCTGGCTTCGCCATCAGGGCCGGTTTTACCTTCGGTGGTATTGAAGCTGGAGACTACCGAAAACACCTTATCTATAACAAAGACCGCATCTTTGCCTTCGCCATGCCCCTCGGCTACGTAACCGACGAATGGTACGCCAATGCCGCCGGGGCGATTAACTTCGGCTTCCCGACGATTGCGGATACGCCGATACCTGAGGTTTTACCTACAGGGATCTGCACCTACGAGCATGTTGTCTCCAATGTACCTCACGATAACATAGTCGCCAAAGCGATTGAAGTACGGGGACTCAAGGTTAGCGTGGCTGAGATACCAATTCCCGTTGCCTTCGGCCCCGCCTTTGAAGGGGAAAGAGTCCGCGGCGAGGATATTTATCTTGAGGCCGGCGGCGGCCGCACTCCAATGGTCGAGTGGGTAACCAGCAAGCGAATGGATGAGGTGGAAGACGGCAAGATTGAGATAGTCGGGCCGGAACTAGCCGATATTGAGGCTGGCTCACAGCTGCCTATGGCAATTGTGGTTGAGGTTGCCGGCCGTAACATGCAGGAAGACTATGAACCCATCCTGGAACGGCAGATACACCACCTGATAAACTATGCTCAGGGCTCAATGCACATCGGGCAGAGGGACATCGCCTGGCTGCGCGTCAGCAAGCAGGCGGTGGAAAAAGGATTTAAACTGTCTCACATCGGGACGCTCCTTCACGCCAAACTGCACCAGGACTTCGGGCGCATCTTCGACAAGTTGCAGGTCAAGCTCTACACCGAAGAGGCTAAGGTCAAAGAAGTGGCGGAGAAAGCTAAAGAAGTCTATTCCATCCGCGATGCCCGCATTGAAGGTATGACCGATGAGACCACCGACCTCTACTATTCCTGCACGCTGTGCCAGTCCTTCGCGCCGAGCCACGTCTGCGTCATCAGCCCAGAGAGGACCGGCCTTTGCGGTTCCTACAACTGGATGGACTGCAAAGCGGCCTTTGAAATCAATCCCACCGGCCCCAACCAGCCCGTGGAGAAAGGCGAGACGATTGACGCCAAGCTCGGGCAGTGGAAGGGGGTCAATGAGTTCGTCACCAAAGCGTCACGCGGTAAGATAGACCACTATAACTTTTACAGCATCATCAACGACCCCATGACCACCTGCGGTTGTTGCGAGTGTATCGCCGCCGTTCTGCCGCTCTGCAATGGCGTGATGACGGTAAACCGCGAATATTCTGGAGACACGCCCTGCGGCATGAAGTTCACCACCCTGGCCGGCACCATCGGCGGCGGTATCAGCACGCCGGGCTTTGTCGGCCACGGTAAATACAACACCACCCAGAAAAAATTCGCCATCGGCGACGGAGGTCTGCTGAGAATGGTCTGGATGCCGAAATCACTGAAAGAGGAAATCGGCGAGCGGTTCAAGACACGTGCCGCAGAGATGGGCGTGCCGGACCTGCTGGACAAGATTGCCGATGAGACCATCGGCACCAGCGAAGAGGAAATTATGCCCTTCCTTGAGGAGAAAGGACATCCCGCCCTGACCATGGACCCGATACTGGGCTAAGAAAGGAGAGTGCCATGCCACTTACCGGAATTGAGATTTTTAAACTGCTACCCAAGACGAACTGCGGTGACTGCGGGGTTCCCACCTGCCTGGCTTTCGCCATGAGCCTGGCCTCGGGCAAGGTGGAACTGAGCGCCTGTCCCCATGTTTCCGAGGAATCTAAAGAGAAGCTGTCCGAGGCTTCGGCACCGCCCATTTTGCCGGTTACCATCGGTGTCGGCGACCGGGCGCTGAAGGTTGGCGGCGAGACGGTCATGTTCCGCCACGAAAAAAGATTTGAGAACCAGCCCGGCATCGCCATCCTCATCAAGGACACTATGGACGATGCCGAGGTGAAAGCCAGACTGGATAAGTTCAAGAACCTCCAGTATGAGAGGGTTGGACTCTCTCTCCGCCCCGAACTGGTGGCGGTGAAAAACGAATCCGGCGACCCCCAGAAATTTGAGAGCCTGGTGGGCAAGGTGGCACAGGGTAGTGACGGCGGCATCATCCTGATGAGCGATAGCCCAGATGTCCTGGCTGCCGGACTGAAAGTCTGTGCCGACCGCAAGCCTCTTATTTACGCTGCCACCAAAGACAACGCGGATAAAGTTGCGGAACTGGCCAAGACAAACTCCTGCCCCGTAGCAGTGAAAGGCTCGGGTCTGGAAGAAGTCGTGGAATTGACCGAAAAATTAACCCAGGCAGGCCTGAAGAACCTTGTCATTGACTCCGGCTCCAGGACTTCCCGCCAGGCGCTCGAAGACCAGGTTATTATCCGCAGCGCCGCGCTGAACAAGAAATTCCGCCCGCTCGGCTTCCCCACCATCACCTTCCCCTGCGAGATGACCGACGACCCGATGAAGGAAGCGATGCTGGCCTCCATGTTCGTCGCCAAGTACGGCAGCATCATTGTGCTATCTGACCTCTACGGGGAGAGCCTTTATCCGTTGCTCGTGGAAAGGATGAACCTCTTCACCGACCCGCAGCGGCCACTGGCGACACAGGAAGGCATCTACACTATTGGCGGACCGGGTGAGAGTTCACCGGTGCTGGTTACGACCAATTTTTCGCTCACCTATTTCCTGATTTCGGGCTATCTGGAAACCAGTCGCGTTCCCAGCTGGCTCTTGGTGAAGGACACGGAGGGTCTCTCGGTGCTGACCGCCTGGGCGGCAGGCAAGTTTAGCGCCGATATCATCGGCCCCTTCATCAAAAAGAGCGGCATCATGGACAAGGTAAAACCCCAGAAATTGATTATTCCGGGATATGCGGCCGTGGAAAGCGGTGGGCTGGAGGAGGAACTGCCCGGCTGGGAGATACTGGTCGGCCCCAGAGAAGGCGCCCATATTCCCGCCTACGTGAAAGCATGGACTCCCTGAGGAGGTAAAGATGATACTCATTGGTGAAAATATCAATATGATGTCCCAGACCATTGGCCCGGCGCTCAAGGAGAGAAACCCCAGGCCGATTCAGGACCTCGCCAAAGCCGAAACCGAGGCCGGGGTGGACTACCTCGACCTCAACATCGGACCGGCGAGGAAGACCGGCGAGGAGCTAATGCCCTGGGTGGTCAACACGGTGCAGGAAGTAACGGATAAGTCCCTGTCCCTGGACACGACCAACCTGCTGGCTACGGAAGCGGGCCTTAAGGCGACCAGGAAAACCCCGCTTATCAACTCCGTCTCCCTGCAAACGGACCGTATCGGACCCGGCCTGGAGCTGGCCAAGAAATACGACGCCGATGTCATTGCTCTGCTCTGGGGCACCGAAGGTATGCCGCGAGACGCCAACGAACGGGCCATGAATGCAGTTGATTTCGTTTACAAGGCCGGGGAAATGGGCATCGCCAATGAAAAACTATGGATTGACCCCATCGTCAGTCCGCTATCGGTAGAAATAAATCAGGTCAAGGCACTGATTGAGTTTATGGCCATGCTCGGAGAGATTGCACCGGGCTGCAAATCAGTGGTTGGCTTATCAAATATTTCCAACGGCACACCGAACGACCTCCGGCCGTGGCTGAACCGGACCTACCTCATGATGATGATGATGTACGGTCTGTACTCGGCAATCGTGGATGCCTTTGATACCGACCTGATAAAGATTGTACGGGGGCAGAGACCAGAGCTTTTAAGCCTGGTGCACCGGACGATGGACGGCGAGAAGCCGGATTATGCCTCGCTAACCGAGGAAGAGGTCAAGTACGCCAAAACGGTCAGGGTGCTGACCGGCGAATCGCTCTACTCCCACTCCTGGCTGGATATATAGGCACCGGAATCCGATACTACAGCTAACGGGTAACATTGCGCATCTCCCATAGAAAAAGGAAAAGATGAGCGAAGGCAAAGCTTTGGCATCACCCATCAAGCAGGATGACGGATACGGTTATGAGCTGGCTTATCGACTGGCTGTGGCCAAGCTGGCTGAAATCGAAGATGTCGAGAAACAGTGCCACCGCTGCAACGCCCGATTTCTGAAATCAGAGAATACCATATCCCTTGATTACCTGGACCGGGCGTATCTCATAAAATATCCCGAAGTCGAGGTCGCTTTTCAGGACACGGACGAACATGTTACACTCGTGGACAAAATACTCCTGCTTCACTACTTTACGCAGGCAAAGGGCACGCCTCTCTCCGGTCAGCTCATCTCATTCAAAGAGCTTCCCGAAGGCACCGGTTATTTCCCGACCTTTTACAACCGGGCCATCAAACCACTGGTCATGCATTTCGGAAACGAGCCGGAGCGACTGCTGGAAACGGCGAAATCGGTCGGCGGACGCAAGGCGGATTTCGGCGATGTTTCGGTGACCATTAATGCCTTGAGCATGGTGCCGTTGACGCTGGTGCTCTGGGAAGGCGATGACGAATTCTCGCCTGAAGGCAGTATCATGTTCGACCGCACCATCACCGATTATTTACCTACCGAGGATATTATAATTCTCTGCCAGAACACCAGCTGGCGGCTGGTGAAACTGCTCAGAGCCAGAAACAATAACTGAACTGGAAAGGTGTAGGACGGGAAATGAGCACACTTACCATTGACGGACAGAAGGTTGAAGTCGGCGAGGAGACAACCCTCCTGCAAGCGACGATAGCGGCGGGAATTTACATCCCGGCCATCTGCGCTCACCCCATGCTCACCCCCGACGGCTCCTGCCGGCTGTGCTTGGTGGAAATCGAGGGGACGGAGGAACCCGTCACCGCCTGCAATACCAGGGTCGCCGGGGGCATGGTGGTTCACACGGATACGCCCCAGTTGCAGGAAGCTCGAAAGGAAGCGCTGAAAAAACTCCTCGCCCATCATCCCTGCGAATGTCTTGTCTGCGAGCGGCGCGACCGCTGCGGGCCGTACGATATCTGCCTGCGCAACGTGGCGGTCACCCAGCGCTGCGTTCTCTGCCCTTATAATGGCCAGTGCGAGCTGCAGAAGGTCGTCGACTACCTAGGGCTGGAGGGGGAAGAGCTTACCTGGCAGTATCGCGGCTTACCGATTGACCGGGACAACCCCCTCTTCGAAAGAGACTATAACCTCTGTATCAGCTGCGCCCGCTGCGTGAACGCCTGCAAGGAGATACGGGGTATAGAAGCCATCAAGATGTCGGAACATGACGGCGACCGCTGGCCGGAACCATCAGATGGAAAATCGCTCGTTGACTCCGGATGTAAGTACTGCAGCGCCTGCGTTGAAGTCTGCCCCACCGGGGCGCTGGTTGACAAGGTGGCCAAATGGCGGCCGGAAATTGACCATGAGGAACTGACAAATCCCTGCAGCTACGCCTGCCCTGCCCACATTGACGTCCCCCGATACGTCAGACTCTGCGGCGAGGGCAGATTCGCCGAGGCGCTGGCTGTCATCAGGGAAAAAGTCCCCTTCCCCGGCGCCCTGGGCCGGGTCTGCATACATCCCTGCGAACAGGCCTGCCGTCGCGAGGCTCTGAACGAGCCCGTCTCCATCAAGTTCCTCAAGTGGGCGGCGGCGGAGCGCGACGACGGCCAGTGGCAGCAGCACACCAGGAAATCTTCACCAACCGGCAAGAAGGTGGCTGTCATCGGCGCGGGGCCGGCCGGGCTTACCGCCGGCTACTACCTGGCCAAGCAGGGACATGCCGTTACCGTTTTCGAAGCTCTTCCCGAACCCGGCGGAATGATGCGCGTCGGCATTCCCGACTATCGCCTGCCGCCGGAAAAACTCAACGCCGAAATTGACGTTATCAGAAAAGCCGGTGTTGAAATAAAACTGAATACCAGAATTGAGTCAACTGACGACCTCTTTGCCCAGGGCTATGACGCTATCTTCGCCGCTCCCGGGGCACACCAGGGGATGAAGATGGGCGTGGAGGGTGAAGACACCCAGGGCGTCTTTGACGGCGCCACCTTCCTCAGGGAGGTCAACCTCGGACGGAAGATGGACACCGGAAGCCAGGTTGCGGTCATCGGCGGCGGGAACGTCGCCATCGATGCGGCACGGGTCTCCCTCCGCACTGGCGCGAAGAAAGTGATTATTGTCTACCGCCGCACCCGGGCGGAGATGCCCGCCAGCCCGGAAGAGATCGAGGCCGCCCTCGAGGAAGATATAGAGATAATGTTCCTCGCCGCGCCGGTGCGCATTGGCCGAACCGGAAAAACGCTGAATCTGACCTGTATCCGCATGGAACTCGGTGAACCAGACGCCAGCGGGCGCCGCCGGCCCGTCCCCATAAAGGGCAGTGAATTCAACACCGAGTTCGACTCCGTTATCGCTGCCATCGGTCAGACGCCGGATATCCCCGAAGGTTTCAAGCTCAGGCTGGGCCGGGGTAACACCATTCAAACCAGCGCTGACACGCTGGCCACCAGCAATAAAGGGGTCTGGGCAGGCGGTGACGCCGTCAGCGGGCCGGCTTCGGTTATCGAGGCCATCGCCGCCGGCCGCAAGGCCGCATCCTCTATTGATAAGCACCTGGGCGGCACGGGAGATATCAGCGAAGTACTGGCACCGCCGAGCGAACTCAGCCCCTGCGTGGGCAAAGATGAGGGGTTCTTTGAATGGGCTCGGGCGGTTATGCCGGCGCTGCCGGTTGAGAAAAGAAGCAACAACTTCGAGGAAGTCGAGCTTGGCCTCAGCGATGAGGCGGCAGTGCAAGAAGGCAGGCGCTGCCTGCAATGCGCCGTACGTTGCACCATCACGCCACCGCCACTGCCACCCGGGCCAGGTAAGAATAAATCCAGACTTCGGCAAAAGGTTGCCTCCAGGTAATGGATGAAGTCAGGATAACTATCGACGGACGAGAAATCAGAACGGGTAAAGGTACCCTTCTGCTCGACGCCATCCAGACGGCAGGGATATACGTTCCCAACCTGTGCCATGACCCTGACCTTGAGCCAACGGGTGATTGTCGCCTCTGCGTGGTGGAAATCGACGGCCTGCCAGATTTAGCCCTCGCCTGCACCACGTCGGTCGCGGAAGGAATGGTGGTCCGGACCAATACCAGGCAGTTGAATGAAGCCCGCCGCGCCGCCCTGGAACCCATCCTTGCCGAACACCCCAGCGAGTGCCTTGTCTGCGACCGCAAGGAGCGCTGCCAGCCTTATGATATCTGTCTGCGCAACGTGGCGGTAACCGACCGCTGCGTGCTCTGCCCCAAGAACGGACACTGTGATTTACAGAAGGTGGTCGACTACCTGGGCATAACCGAGCTGCCCGTTCGTCCCAAAACAAGGTCGCGCCCGGTTGATTACAGCA
>JAUWLN010000190.1 GCA_030613665.1 Dehalococcoidia bacterium | reverse complement strand
GGGGAGCAACCCCCTGCTGTCGCCACAGTTCCTGGCGCTTCAGCGGTGCTCTCTTCAGGAACAGGACTTCACCCTCCTGCCTTCCGAACTCGGCCAGCGCTTTCTCCCCGATGTCAACGGCTATTTCATTGTTACTGCGGTCTCCAATCTCAATACCCCATTCCAGGGCCAGTGCCAGCAGTTTCTGCTCATCTCTGATGAGATAGCCAGGGGCTTCTCCCTTGGCGACCGCCAGGAAGAGCTCAGCCACCCCTCGCCCATGGTCGGAGTGGGCCGCCGCCCCACTGGCTATCATCCGGATGAAATTACGGGCGGCGATAGTTTCACTGGTAGCCCCGCAGATGCCCCGCCGCTTCCGCTTTTCTTCGGGCGTTTCTTCTTTGCCTTTGGGTAACGGCACCCGGCAGGGTCCCATGCCGCAGTTTTTACAGCAACTGCCCACGGCGCCGATGGGGCAGGGCTTCATCTGCGCGGCTCTATCAAAACTAAGATTAACCTGGTCGACGTCGGCTTTATCGATTAGCTCAAGACTGGCTTTATCGATACTCTTTTTGGTCTTTTCTACTTCTTCGGCCATTATACTCTCCTCACAATCCTTGATTTTATCTTAGCCGGCGGTCAATTCTGTCATCATCTCGTTGACAAGTTTGATTGACTCGGGGTGTCTCATAATCAAAACGTCACCACCTGCCAGGAGCAAACACATGGCAGACATAGCCTCAAACAAGATGCCCCTCTTTTTATCGTCCCCCATCTTGGAGTCACTGCCGTCAGATGCTTTGGCTTCCTTTATCTTCCAGACCTCGCTGGCGATATTGCAGATAATGGGAAACTGGAGCTTGTCATCCTGCTGAGTCAGCGCGGCCATTCTCATCCGTTCCATGACGGAATACGCGTACTCAATGCCGTAGCCGATGCCACTGACCGTGGGGTCCATGACAATCAGCTCGTCGGGGACCCCGAGGGTGCCCAGCAGAATATTGAGCTGTTTGGCCAGGTTGATATCAATCGGCGATGAAGACACCACGGTATGCTGGTAGCCAATGGCGGCAGCGCCGAGCTGCTTGTGGTCGCCCTCTTCCACCGGGCCTATTATCAGATTTTTCCCGTGACAGACTTCGGAAATCTTGCGGAAAACTTCAACGTCTTTATCATGGTTGGCGGTGCCCCAGACGATAAGTGGTACGTCAATGGCGTCAGCGACTTTCTTTACGACTTCGGTCGCCTCATCGGCACAGCGGTCAAGGCCATTGGGGTCGGTGCTGACCAGACGTAAACATATCATCTCTGCCCCGTAATCGTCGATGCACTTTTTCGCCCAGGCGGCCGGGTCGTCGGTGACGCCGGCGAAGGGCTCCAGAGCTGCTTCGGGCCATTCCTCGGGAGATGAGTCGTAGACCTCCATGGCGATTCTGGGCAGGCGCGGCATATCGCCTTCAAAGAGATAAAACGGGTAGCAGCTCTCTCCGCCAACGATGACGGCTTTATCACCCTTGCCCAGCTTGATTTCCTTAATCTTACCGCTGTAGGTAGTTTTTGGTATCTCAAATGCCATTTCTGCCTCCTTTTCCTAGGCCGGAGTCTTTCTCTTTTCGCTGCCGAACCATTCTTCTCCGTACCAGTAACGTTCCGCGGTGCTCAGATATTTTAGTTTTTCAGCGCGTTCTCCCAGCTTCTGCCGCCACTTCCCCATCTCTTCGCCCTCGGGCCTTCCTTTTTCATAGGTTTCCCCGAGCACTTCCACCTTGTCGCGATTAGGGGCACTCACTTCCTTAATCTTATATTCTTCCATAATTGCCTCCTTCTAAACCAGGCCTGCGGCCAGCCTGGCTGCTTTTACCGTGTTCACCATAAGCATGGTTATGGTCATCGGCCCGACGCCGCCGGGTACCGGCGTGATGGCGCTGGCCTTCTCTTTTACACCCTCAAAGTCAACGTCGCCAACCAGAATGCGCTTGCCCTCTGCTGTTGTACCGACCTGGTTCACACCGACGTCAATCACCACCGCTCCTTCCTTGACCATATCGGCGGTAATGGCTTTGGGTCGGCCGGCGGCTACTATCAGTATATCAGCCCTGCGGGTGTGAAAGGAAATATCGCGGGTACCGGTATGGCAGATGGTGACGGTGGCATTGGCCCCCGCTCTTTTCTGCAGCAGGATATTGACAATCGGCTTGCCGACGATATTACTTCTGCCAACGACGACAACCTCGGCACCTTCCACCTGCACTCCGGCTCTGATTAAGAGCTGCTGGATGCCGTGGGGAGTGCAGGGTAAGTAATCAGGTTCCCCTATCATTAATTTTCCCACATTCACCGGATGAAATCCATCCACGTCCTTTTTAGGGTTTATGGCGTAGAGGATTTTCGTTTCATCAAGGTGTTTGGGGAGGGGGAGCTGCACCAAGATGCCGTGTATCTTGGGGTCTTTGTTCAGACGGTCAACGAGCGCCAGTAATTCATCCTGAGTGGTCTCCTCCGGCAGGTCGTGGCGGTCCGAGTAGATGCCGAGTTCAATTGAAGTTTTTTCCTTCCCCCCCACATAGGATTGTGAGGCAGGGTCGGCACCGACCAGCACGGTAGCTAGGCCCGGTACCAGGTTGTGCTTTTCTTTGAGCCCGGCAATTTCCTG
>JAUWLN010000102.1 GCA_030613665.1 Dehalococcoidia bacterium | reverse complement strand
GGCAAGTGGATCGAGAGCTACAATCGGTCTTATCTGCATTCGTCACTGGGTTACAAGTCACCAATGAAATTCGAAGAGGAGTATCAAAATTACCAGCTGACTCTCTTAGTCACGGCTTGACTAACTGGGGTGCAGTACAATTCAATGATAAATAATACTATATATACAAAAAGAAATATAATGGAAACGAAATTGTATATGAATTGTTTAAATCCTTAAAGTATCCATACTATAATAGGGTATTGACAAGGAAATGAAATGGATATATGGTAGAAATATGATTGAATATAAACTACCAAAATCATGGATTATTTATGACCTAAATAGTGCTTACCAAGAGATGATAGAAGCCAAATCAGCCATTTTATCACTCCAAGCAATCCCCTACAAACGTGAATGGGTTGAAGACATGCAGTATATGGAGTTAAAGAGGGAGATTGCGGGTACTTCCCGAATAGAGGGTGCCGATTTTACCGACCGTGAATTAGATGAAGCACTTCGGGAGACACCCACGCAGCTTCACACAAGGTCACAAAAACAAGCGCATGCTGCAATACAAACCTATCGCTGGATTGCAACTCTTCCAGATGACCGACCCATCACTGCAGAATTGATATTAGAAATCCACCGAAAGATAGTGACTGGAGCAGATGACGACCATTGCCCTCCTGGGAAACTTCGTGCCCAAGATGAAAATGTTAACTTTGGGCAACCTAGACATAGAGGTGTAAACGGAGGCGTTGATTGTGAGGCTGCTTTCAATAGTTTTGTCAAAGCACTTAAACTTGAATACCCTAAGCATGATGCAATCATTCAGGCTTCGGCCGCACATTATCATTTGGCTGCCATGCATCCATTTTTAGATGGTAATGGAAGAACTGCCCGTGCCTTTGAGGCTTTGCTTCTCCAGCGAACTGGATTACGGGATGCTTATTTTATCGCAATGTCAAATTACTATAATGATGAAAAAACAAATTACTTAGCTTCATTATCTGCGTCTAGGGCGCAAGGCCATAACATTACACCTTTCTTAGTATTTGCTTTAAGGGGTATAGCTCTTCAAAGCCGCCGTCTGCTGGAGCAAACAAAAATTCATGTTCAAAAAGAGCTTTTCCGCAATTTAATGCAGGACTTATTTGGTCGGCTCAAAACAGCACGTAAGAGAGTGATTGCAGCCCGCCAAGTGTCTCTACTAGAATTACTGTTAGATATGGACTCAATAAAACTATACGATTTGTATGAACTGGTAAAAACCCATTATGAAGTATTGCAGAATCCAATAAAGGCTTATATTAGGGACTTAAACAGGTTAATAGGGCTCGATACCATAAAAGCAGAAAAAGACTCCAAAGATATATATGTCCTTAGTGTGCGCTTGGAATGGCCAACCCAGGCTACAGGAAGTGATTTTATGGAGCGTATTGAATCACTGCCAAAAGCTAAAACTCATCTTATTTTCAATAATCGTTAGCAATCCACTGATACTCATATTAGCTTTAAATTGAACCCCACCTAGCTAATGTTCAGTACTCTATAGTGAGGATTACTATTTAGCGTACCCACCAACCACAACCGAGCAGAACCAGTCCCCCATTGGTATTGACAAAATTTTCAATTAATGGTATTATTATCTTTTGACTATGGCCTCTAAGGGTTTTGCCCTATCATAATGTTTCCTTTCATTAAAGGCGTTATAACTGCGTGCCTCAGCTATTGAAGCAATAGATCAGGAATTTTGTGTCTTTTTAAGGAGCAGGTATACGTATGGTTTCTATTTCACCGGTGAGTGAGCAGACTAATCAGCCCGTCCCCAGAAAATCTTACGCCAAATTACCCATGATTTTAGATGTTCCCAACCTCATTAAAGTACAGTTAGACTCCTTCCAGCGCTTCCAGGAAGATGGCCTCAAGCTTCTACTCCGTGAAATCTCGCCGATTAAGACGCTGGCCCACAGCAAGCTGGAACTGGGCATCCTCGGCTACGAGTTCCGCGAACCGCGTCAGGGCCGCTCCGAATCGGAGTGTCGCGACCGCAATTTGACGTATTCGGCACCCCTCTACGCCAGAGTACAGCTGCTGATTAAAGAGATCGGGGAAATCAAAGAGCAGGACCTTTTCCTGGGCGACATACCGCTGATGACGGCTAAAGGCACCTTCATCACCAGCGGTGCCGAAAGAGTGGTGGTGAGCCAGCTCCTGCGTTCTCCGGGTGTCTACTTCACCATTGAGGAAGACGCCACCCTGGGTCGTGAGCTTTGTTATGCCAAACTCATCCCCACCCGCGGGGCCTGGCTTGAGTTCGAGACCAGCAACCGTGACGTTCTATCCGCCAAGATAGATGGTAAGCGCAAAATCCCAGCCACCACCCTGCTCCGTGCCATCGGGTATGGCAATGATGAGCAACTGCTCAACCTTTTCTCCAGCGATGATAACAACCCTGAACACCACTATATTTCGACAACCATCGAGCGCGATTCGCTTATCAAGGATGAGGCGGAAGCTCTGCTCGATATCTACCGCAAAGTCAGGCCAGGAGAGCTACCGAACCTGGAGAACGCCCGGAAGCTGATACGGAACCTGTTTTTTGATCCGCTGCGGTATGACCTGGGTACAGTCGGGCGCTATAAGCTCAACAAGCGACTCGGCCTGTTCCGCATCGCCGCGGAAAAAATAACAAATCGTATTGAGACTCAGGAGTTACCTTTCGAAACCGCGGAATTTGTTTCCCGACTGCGTCAGGCCGGGGAGCGAAACGACCGTGAGGTGGTCAGGATATTCAGAGACCTAAAAGCGGTACTGGCCAGCAGTCTTGACCACCAGGAGGAGCTTCTCCAGCTCTACTCCACGCTTGAAGAGACGCTCGGGCATCTGGAGCAGCGCGCCCTGACCAAAGACGACATGGTCGAGATTATCCGGCACATCATTCTGGTCAATAACGGTGCTGACCACGGCGATGATATCGACCACCTTGGCAACCGGCGTATACGTACGGTCGGCGAGCTGATACAGACCCAGTTCCACGTTGGCCTGCTGCGCCTCGCCCAGGCGGTCCGGGAGCGCATGAGTATCATTGGCACGGAGGCCATTACTCCCAGCGCCTTGGTCAATATCCGCCCCGTGGTAGCCGCCGTCAGGGAATTCTTCAGCAGCTCCCAGCTTTCCCAGTTTATGGACCAGACCAACCCGCTCGCCGAGATAACGCATAAGCGCCGCCTTTCTGCAATGGGACCCGGCGGCCTCTCACGTGAGCGCGCCGGCTTCGATGTCCGCGATGTCCACTTTTCCCACTACGGCCGTATCTGCCCCATCGAAACACCGGAAGGGCCAAACATCGGACTGATTGGCTCACTGGCCACTTACAGTCGAATCAACGAGTACGGTTTCATTGAGACACCCTATCGTAAAGTCATCAGTGAACTGAATAGCACCGACGAACAACTGGTCGGCAAGGTCGCCAGAGAGAGGGTGGCCAATAGCAAGCGAACCACAATAGTCAAGGCAGATACCATCGTGACTCCCGCGATTGCCTCCAGGCTGGCTAAACTCTCGAATACCAGAGTCAAGGTGGAACCCTTTGTTTCCGATGAAATTATATACCTGTCCGCCGACGAGGAAGAGGAATTTACCATAGCGCAGGCAAATGCCCGCCTTGATGAAAACAACCAGTTCCTGAAGGAAAAGATTGAGGCCAGGCGGGGCAGCCACTACCTGCTGGAAACGGCGGATAACATAGCCCTGATGGATGTTTCCCCCAAGCAAATCGTCAGCGTGGCCACAGCGCTGATTCCCTTCCTGGAGCACAATGATGCCAACCGTGCCCTGATGGGCGCTAATATGCAGCGACAGGCGGTACCACTGCTCTCGCCCGAATCGCCCGTGGTGGCCACGGGCATGGAGACAGAATCCGCCAGGCACAGCGGTCAGGTTATCTTTGCCCGCAACGCCGGGGTTGTTACCGAAATCGGCAGCGTCAACGACGCCGGTGCTGAAGCTAAATATCGCATTGTCATCACCACGGATGACGGCCACAAAGACGAATATAAGCTAATGAAATTTGTCCGCACCAACCAAGGGACCTGCATCAACCAGCACCCTCTGGTAAACAAAGGCGACCGCATTGAAGCCGACCAGGTGATTGCCGATAGCTCGGCCACGGAAAATGGCGAACTGGCTCTTGGCCAGAACGTACTCTGCGCTTTCATGAGCTGGGAAGGCTATAATTTTGAAGACGCCATCATCATCAGCAGCCACCTGGTGGAAAATGACAAGTTCACTTCGATTCACATTGCCAAGCATGAGGTGGAAGCCCGTGATACCAAACTGGGCCCGGAAGAAATCACCCGGGATATTCCCAATGTTGGCGAGGAGAGCCTGCGCGAGCTCGATGAGAACGGCATTATCCGCATCGGCGCCGAGGTAGGCCCCGATGATACACTGGTCGGTAAAATCACCCCCCGCGGCGAGACAGAGCTTTCCGCCGAGGAGAAACTGCTGCGGGCGATATTCGGGGAAAAGGCCCGCGATGTGAAAGATACTTCGCTGCGTATACCACACGGCGAGTGGGGTAAGGTTATTAATGTGAAAATATACTCCCGCAAGGACAGCGGCGATGACCTGCCCGCGGGGGTTAACGAATGGGTTCAGGTATGGATTGCCCAGAAACGAAAGATCTCCGCGGGTGATAAGTTGGCCGGACGCCATGGCAACAAGGGTGTCATTGCCCTCATTGCCCCTAAAGAGGATATGCCCTTCCTGCCCGATGGCACGCCGGTTGATATTATCCTCGACCCGATTGGCGTACCGTCCCGGATGAACATCGGCCAGGTTCTGGAGACCCATCTCGGGTGGGCCGCCCAGACACTGGGATTCAGGGTGCTCACACCGGTCTTCGATGGTGCCAGCGACGTGGCGATAGAGGACGCTCTGTCGAGAGCCTGGATTGTTCGCGAAGCAGCCGCAGTTGATTACACACCGGACAGACAGCAGCCCTCAATCCAGATGAATGTAGCCAAGGCGTGGGTGAACGGTCATGGATATGACGGTGACCGCGTTTTTGACGAAAACTATTCCGGAGAAGCCACGGAGATTTGTCTGCGCATCTGGCTGGAAGAACTCGGCATACCAAGCCGTAAACTGAGCCAGCATGAGTTAATGCAGACTGTAGAGAAGGTTAATCAGGAAGGGAAGGCCTCCCCGCCTACATTCGGCAAGGTAGTCTTGCGGGACGGGCGAACCGGGGAGCCGTTTAACCAGCCGGTGACGGTGGGCAATATCTATATGATGAAGCTCATCCACCTAGTTGAAGACAAGGTCCACGCTCGCTCCACCGGCCCATACTCCCTGATAACACAGCAGCCTCTGGGCGGCAAGGCCCAGTTCGGTGGACAGCGCTTCGGCGAAATGGAAGTATGGGCACTGGAAGCCTATGGAGCTGCCCATAACCTCCAGGAAGTGCTGACCATAAAATCGGACGATGTCACCGGGCGAGCCAAAGCCTATGAAGCTATTATAAAGGGAGAGAATATCCTCCAGCCAGGAGTGCCGGAATCATTCAAGGTCCTGGTAAAAGAACTGCAGAGCCTGGGCCTTGCTCTCGAGGTAATCAATGAGAGAGAGGTGGACGTTACTGCCGGTGAAGAAGTAATTGAAGAGGTCCCCAGCCTGGAAGCTGAAGCCACTATTACTGAAGAGACTCCTAAGCTGGAAACCGAAGCTGCCGTAGCGGAAGAGACGTCTCCAGGAGAGGTAACGGAAGAAGATGCTGGAAATCAATGATTTTGATGCCGTACGAATTTCTCTGGCCTCACCAGAGCAGATCCGGAGCTGGTCATACGGAGAGGTAACCAAGCCGGAGACCATTAACTACCGCACACTGAAGCCGGAGAGAGACGGCCTATTCTGCGAGAGAATCTTTGGGCCGACCAAGGATTTTGAGTGTTACTGCGGCAAGTACAAAAAAATCCGCTACAAGGGCGTGATATGTGACAAGTGCGGCGTTGAGGTCGCCCGGGCCAAGGTACGCCGGGAGCGCATGGGCCACATTGAGCTGGCCTGTCCGGTAAGCCACATCTGGTTCGCCAAAGGAACACCCAGCCGCCTGGGGCTCTTGCTTGACCTTTCGCCACGCAGCCTGGAACACGTGCTT
>JAUWLN010000160.1 GCA_030613665.1 Dehalococcoidia bacterium | reverse complement strand
GGCAATAAGGGTAATCGGCGGCACCAACATTCAGTTTGCCCACGACTCAAAGACCGGCCGCGTGGTGGTCATCGAAATTAACCCGAGGACGTCCCGTTCCTCGGCTCTCGCCTCCAAGGCCACCGGTTTTCCCATTGCCCTGATATCCGCCAAACTGGCCGGGGGCCTCACGCTGGATGAAATCCCCTACTGGCGGGAAGGCACCCTGGAAAAATACACTCCCTGGGGCGAGTACGTGGTGGTCAAGTTCGCCCGCTGGGCTTTTGAAAAATTCAAGGACGCCCAGGATAAGCTCGGTACCCAGATGCGCGCCGTCGGCGAAGTGATGAGCATCGGCAGAAACTACAAAGAAGCGCTTCAAAAAGCAATCCGCTCGCTGGAGAACGGCCGCTACGGGCTTGGCTTCGCCGGAGACTTCCACCAGAAATCTCTGGACGAGCTGATGGAGATGCTCAACGAGGCGAGCAGTGAGCGGCAGTTCATAATGTACGAGGCGCTGCGCAAGGGCGCTGATGTCCAGGCACTCCATGAAAAAACCTACTTAAAACCCTGGTTCATCAACCAGATGAAGGAGCTGGTGGAGCTTGAAGAGCAGATTTTGAAATATCGCGGCAAACCTCTGCCGGACAATTTGCTCATTCAGGCCAAGAAGGACGGATTTGCTGACCGCTATCTGGCGCAGCTCCTGAAGGTAAAGGAAAAAGAAATCAGGGAGAAACGCGTGTCACTAGGAGCGGTAGAGGGCTGGGAGCCGGTGCCGGTAAGCGGTGTGGAAAACGCCGCCTACTACTACTCCACCTATAACGGCCCGGACAAGACGACCAGCAGCACCCGGAAGAAAGTCATGGTGCTGGGAGGAGGCCCAAACCGCATCGGCCAGGGAATCGAGTTCGATTACTGCTGTGTCCACGCCGCCTTCACCCTGCGCGACGAAGGGTTCGAGACCATTATGGTCAACTGCAACCCGGAAACGGTTTCCACGGATTATGATACCTCGGACAAGCTCTATTTCGAGCCGCTGACAGTGGAAGATGTCCTGAGCATATACCAGAAGGAAAAGCCGGAAGGCGTGATTGTCCAGTTCGGCGGCCAGACACCGCTTAACATTGCCAACGAACTGGCCGAAGCCGGAGTGAAAATCCTGGGCACGTCACCTGAGGCAATCGACCTCGCCGAGGACAGAGACCGGTTCCGTCAGCGTATGCTCAAGCTTGGCATACCGATGCCGGAGTCGGGCATGGCGAGCAATTTAACCGAAGCGCTGGAAATTGCCGGACGAATCGGTTACCCCCTCATGGTGCGCCCGTCCTATGTGCTGGGTGGGAGAGGCATGGAGGTAGTCTATGACGAAGAGATGCTCCGCCAATATGTGGCCGCAGCCGTGGGCGTTACCCCGGACCGGCCCATCCTGATTGACAAGTTCCTGGAAAATGCGATTGAGGCGGAAGCTGACGCCGTCGCCGATGGCACGGATGCCTTTGTCCCGGCGGTAATGGAGCACATTGAACTGGCAGGCATTCATTCCGGAGACTCGGCCTGCGTCATTCCTCCCGTCAGCCTGTCCCCGGAACACATCGCTACCATCAACGAATACACCAAGAAGATTGCCAAGGAACTCAATGTCGTCGGGCTGATGAATATCCAGTACGCAATTGCCAGCAACACGGTATATGTGCTAGAGGCCAACCCGCGGGCATCGCGAACGGTGCCTCTTGTATCCAAGGTGTGCAACGTTTCCATGGCCCGCATTGCCACCCAGTTGATGCTGGGCAAGAAGCTGCCCGAGGTCGGCCTCAAACCCCGGGTCATCCCGTACTATGGCGTAAAAGAGGCGGTATTCCCCTTCAATATGTACCCGGAGGTTGACCCCATTCTGGGGCCGGAGATGCGCTCCACCGGCGAGGTGCTCGGCATCGCCGATTCTTTTGGCCTCGCGTTTTTCAAGGCAGAGGTCGCCGCCCAGCAATTGCTCCCGTTAGACGGCACTGTCCTGATAACGGTTTCACCTAAAGACCGACCTGCCGTATATGAAGTCGCCGCGCAGTTTGCCAGTCTTGGCTTCAAAATCAAGGCTACACAGGGGACACATGAGTTCCTCGCCAGCCAGGGCGTACCGTCGGAAATGATACTGAAAATGCATGAGGGGAGGCCCAATATCGCTGACGGCATTACGAACGGAGAAATCCAGCTGGTCATAAACACCCCCAGCGGCAAGTTAAGCCAGTATGACGACTCATATATTCGCAAAGCGGCCATCAAATACAAGGTGCCTTATATCACCACGCTGGCCGCGGCCACGGCGGCCGCGAAGGGTATCACCGCCTACCGCCAGGTCAAGACAGGGGTGAAATCCTTACAGCGATATCACTCTGAAATCAAGTAGCCCGTCGCCACCAGACGAATTCTATAATAAAGAGGCACAGAGCAAGTCCTGTGCCTTTTCTTTTCCCACCGCCGTCATTGACAGCAGACTATCATTAATACAGAATAGCACCAGCAACGGTCAAGGAGGTGAAATGGAAGTGAAGGTAATATTCACTGAAAACGCCCCCAGGCCAGCGGGACATTACTCGCAGGCCATGGTTCATAACGATACCGTCTATGTTTGTGGTCAGCTGCCGATTAACCCGGAAACAGGAGAGAAATTAACCGGGCCGATTGAAGAACAGGCGGAACAGGTATTGAAGAACCTCGCCGGAGTACTACAGGCCGCCGGCAGCGACTTGAACCACGTGTTGAAGACAAACGTGTACCTGGCTGATATGTCGCTCTGGGAGCGAATGAACGCCGTGTATGCCCGGTTTTTCGGCGAGCACCGGCCGGCTCGCACCATGGCACCTGCACCCAATCTGCACTTTGGTTTCCAGGTTGAGATCGATGCCGTTGCCGCCGTTAAAACATAAACGGGATTTCGAATGAGTAAATTTGTCTGCACGAAATGCCGGGCATCATATCCACTGGAGGAACCGCGGTGGAGATGCGACTGCGGCGGCGTCCTGGACATTGACTTTCAGCCGGTCTTCGACCCGACCCGGATAAAACAGAGAAAGCCAAACATGTGGCGCTACCGCGAGGCAATTCCTCTGGAAGATAACGCCTTCATTACTTCTTTCGAGGAAGGGTTCACTCCATTGACCAAAGTCATGATTGATGGAAAGGCCGTCTTCATCAAACAGGACCAGATGTTTCCCACCGGCTCCTACAAGGACAGGGGTGCCTCCGTCCTCATCAGCAAGGTGAAGGAGCTGGGCATAAAAGAGGTGGTTGAGGATTCCTCAGGTAATGCCGGCTCGGCAATTGCCGCCTACTGCGCCCAGGCCGGCATTGGCTGCCACATTTACGCGCCAGAAGCTACCTCTGAGGGTAAGCTCGCCCAGATACAATTTTACGGCGCAGAGCTGCACAAGATACCGGGAACCAGGGAGGACACGGCACGGGCCGCTTTTCTGGCCGCAGAGAAGATTTATTACGCCAGCCACGCCTGGAACCCATTTTTCCTGCACGGCACCAAAACCTTCGCCTTTGAAATCAGCGAGCAGCTTGGCTGGAAGTCTCCCGACACCGTTATCCTGCCTGTTGGCAACGGGACGCTTCTGCTTGGCGCCGGCATCGGCTTCAGGGA
>JAUWLN010000003.1 GCA_030613665.1 Dehalococcoidia bacterium | reverse complement strand
AGTGAGATTGACAGAGATTTGGTTGTAATTGCTGGTCAGATGCAAAGTGTAGACCTGAGGAGTATTAGTCACCAAGGTAATTCTGTAAACCTGAATGGTTCGGCCAATGACGAGGACCAGATTTTTAAATATGCTAGAGCTCTGAGAAACAGTGGCAGGTTCTCCATCGTCCTTATCGCTTCCATCGGGCAGACAATAGTTGAGGATGAGGCAAGGGCACCTGAACTACATATAGTTCAGGTGGCAATGACTGCAATGATGGCAGAAGCAGAGATAGATGAGATAGATCGCGAGAAAGACTGGACTAATAATCTCGCAGGCCTTCCCACAGCTGACGGAGCAATAACGGTTGATGGGGAAATTATATCATTCGATGACTACTTGATTACCACTGATACTAAATACTTCTACCAGTGGGAAGCCGACGGCACAGTTTTACAGGATGAAGAAGTTGAGGAAGGGGAAACTAAGAAACTGACTTTTGCTATGGTGCTTAATAAGAAGAGGTGAAATATGGATATCC
Source organism: Dehalococcoidia bacterium (assembly GCA_030613665.1). GTDB lineage: Bacteria > Chloroflexota > Dehalococcoidia > Dehalococcoidales > RBG-16-60-22 > E44-bin89. The sequence goes on along the minus strand of JAUWLN010000003.1, from coordinate 30,061 downwards.
TGTCAATACTTCGTGAAGCTAGGGATCAAAGAGCTTCTGACCTACACTTGATCGTCTCAATGCCACCCCTGCTTCGAATTGACGGCCGTCTTGAACCAATGGATAACACCAAAGCGTTAACGGCTGAAGAAATAGAGGAGGCTTTTGTCCAAATAACTGTCCCTGAGCAAAGAAATGATTTCAGCCAGATACTGGAGCTTGATTTTGCACTGTCACAACCTGATATCGGATATCTGCGCTGCAATGCCGCTCGGCAACGTAGTGGCATAAGCCTTGCTATACGTCTATTACCACCAAACGTCCCTACTTTGGATGAGTTGGAGTTGCCCCCAGTATGTAAGGAACTCACCCTAAAACCAAGGGGGCTATTGGTAGTTACCGGACCTACTGGTAGTGGTAAAAGTACTACCCTGGCAGCCATGATTGACTATTTGAATGAAAAGGAGAGTCGTCATATAGTGACTATTGAAGACCCTATAGAGTACATCCACCAAAGCCGCAAATGCGCCATAACCCAGCGCCAGCTAGGCAGTGATACGCTATCCTACACTAACGCACTGAGGCACATCTTGAGGCAGGATCCAGATGTGATTCTGGTGGGGGAGATGCGTGACACTGATACCGCAGCGGCAGTACTGACTATAGCCGAAACCGGGCATTTGATATTGACCACCGGTCATGCTCCCAGTGCCACTCAAGCAGTAGAGCGAATTGTAGATTTGTTTCCACATAATGAGCGCCATCTGGCCCAAACACGTTTAGCCTCTTTAATGAACGGAGTGCTATGTCAGGTGCTTGTTCCCCGAAATAGCGGCTCAGGAAGAATCGCTGCAGTTGAGGTGATGTTAGCCAACTCGGCGGTAAGGAACCTGATCCGTGATGGGAAAATCTACCAGTTGCCGAATGTGATTCGGACGCATCGCGAAATGGGCATGATCTCCCTTGATGAAGCCCTGGTTGACCTTTATTTGCGGCAGCTAATTTCCTTCGAATCGGTGCTCTCTTTCTGCAATAATCGCACGGAGGCGGAAGAACTCGTTAAGTCTAATGCTAATAACATTCCAGGCGGTCAACGAGCTTCTTCCACTCATATTTCATAATTACCATGATATTTCAATTCTTATCTTACACTGTATAAAAATTACGCTAGTAAGAATGAGGGTTTTGTACTAAGAGAGCAAATGGAGCATGGTTAGGCTCAAACTGAAGCTAGAATTTTGGCGTTAATTTGGCGTTAAACTAAAAAGAACTGGTTGTCACCAAACATTACTCTAGCTTCAAAACAGGGTTTTGGAAGTTGACACAAAAGTTCTAGTTTGAACGTAAAATGACTGTTTGACATTTTAGCCTAGAGTTTCAAGACCGTCACCATAGGCCACTCGGACACCCCTCCATATCTATTTTATAATCTTCGCCCCCACCATCCCCTGCAAGACCTCCGGCACAGCTATACTGCCGTCTTTCTGCTGGTAGTTCTCCATGACGGAAATCATACTCCGGGGCAGGGCCAGGCCGGAGCCGTTCAGCGTGTGGGCGAACCGGGGCTTGGAGTCGGGGGTGGGGCGGTAGCGGATGCCGGCCCTCCGCGACTGGAAATCGGTGCAATTGGAGCAGGAGCTGACCTCAAGCCACTCTTCACAGCCGGACGCCCAGACTTCGATGTCATAGGACTTGGCCGAGGCAAAGCCCAGCTCCGAGGTGTTGAGCTGGGAAACGCGGTAGGGCAGTTTCAGCTGCTGGCAGACCGCCTCGGCGTCAGCGACCATCTTCTCCAGCTCGTCGTAGGAATTTTCCGGCTCGGTGAACTTGTAAAGCTCCACTTTGTCGAACTGGTGGCCGCGCTTGATGCCCCGCGTGTCCTTCCCCGCCGACATTTTTTCCCGCCTGAAGCAGGCGGTGTAGGCGACGTAGTTGAAGGGCAGCGCTCCTGCCGGGATTATTTCATCGCGGTGCAGGTTGGTCAGCGGCACCTCCGCCGTGGGTATGAACCAGAAGTCGCTCTCCGGGTCGTGGTAGAGGTTGTCGGCGAACTTGGGCAGCTGGCTTGAGCCGACCAGGCACTCCCTCTTCACCATGAAGGGCGGGTAGATTTCCTGGTAGCCGTGCTGGCTGGTGTGCAAATCAACCATGAACCAGATGAGGGCGCGCTGGAGTCGGGCGCCGAGTCCTTTCAACACGTAGAACCGCGTTCCCGACAGCTTCACGCCGCGCTCGAAGTCGATGATACCCAGCGTTTCGCCGAGTTTCCAGTGGGGGGTGGGGGTGAAATCGGGTTTTTTCGGTTCTCCCCACGTCCGCACCACCACGTTGTCCTCTTCGCCTTTGCCGACGGGCACGGAGGGGTGGGGTACGTTGGGCACCTGGAGGAGCAGCGACTCAAGCTGTTCATCTATTTTCTTGACCTCTTCCTCGAGGTCGCGTATCGTGGCGCGCAGGTCGCGCGCTTCTTCCGCGGACGCTTTATCTACTTTTCGCTCGCGGGAAGCTTCTTTTCGGGTATGCCGGAAGTTTTCCAGGTCAAGGAGTTTCCGCCGTCTTTCGCCGTCAAGCCGCAGTATCTCGTCAACGGGCGCGCTGTCCTGACGGTTTCGCAGCGCTTCCTCGACAGTCTGGCTATTTTCACGGATGAATCTCAGGTCAAGCATGGATTCCCTCTTTAATTTTCTTTGCTTACTCCCTAAGCCACCTAGCAGTTCCAATTTCTCTTCTTCTAATGAGTTCGTTCTGTCTTTCGGATAAAGCTCTATTTGCTTCATCCTCACTCATTGAAGGGTCTTTAAGCGAGAGAAATGTTGAACAGGGAAACTCCGGACACAGGCCGCAATGTTCCAGTTGTTTCTGGTTATTGCAGCAGTCGTAAAGAGGGCAGACTTCAACATTATAGAGCTTTGTCCAGAACGGCTTGTCTTCTTGATAGCTGCAGCCATTACAATCTTTACCAAGGTAATTACAGTTACCACAGTATATACCGCATACAGCAGCCAGCTTGATATCTTTCATCGGTTTTCCGGTTTCTCCCTGAGCTGCGGGAACAGGATAACTCCTCGGATTGACGGCTGGTTGGTCAGCAACATCACCAGGCGGTCGATGCCCACGCCCAGCCCGCCGGTGGGGGGCATACCGTATTCCAGGGCCAGCAGGTAGTCCTCGTCGATGGTCCAGCTTTCCTCGTCTTTTTCGTGGCGCTCTTGCTGCTGCTGGACGAACCTCTGCCGCTGCTCTTCGGGGTCGTTGAGCTCGGAAAACGCGTTGGCGATTTCCATGCCGCCGGCAAAAGCCTCGAAGCGCTCCACCACCCGCTCCTCTCCGGGCCTGGTCTTGGCCAGCGGCGACATTGATACCGGGTAGTCCTTGAGGAAGGTGGGCTGGATGAGGCTTGGCTCAACGAAGGTGGAGATAAGCTCATCCACCAGCTTGGCCCAGTTTTTATGCGGGTCAACTTTAAGCCCCAGCTTCTTCATTTTGTCTCTCATTCTGTCCCTCAGCCCGTCGGCGGTGGGGTAGGTAACGAAGTCGATGCCGCTGTACTGCTCGACGGCTTCGCGCAGGGTGAGGCGCGGCCAGGGCGGCTTGAAGTTTATGGTATAATCGCCGAATTTTACCCTGGTGGTGCCCAGCACTTTTTTGCTGACTCTGGCGACCATTTCCTCGAGCATGTCCATAACGTCATTGTAATCGGCGTAGGCCTGGTAGCTTTCCAGCATGGTGAACTCCGGGTTATGCCTGGTGGAGACGCCTTCATTGCGGAAGATGCGCCCCAGCTCGTAGACGCGGTCCAGCCCCCCGACGATGAGTCGCTTGAGATGGAGCTCCGGGGCGATGCGTAAATAAAAGTCCTGGTCGAGGGCGTGGTGGTGGGTAATGAAAGGTCGGGCCAGTGCGCCGCCGGGCGATGGCTGTAGCACCGGCGTTTCCACTTCAACGAAGTCGCGCTCATTGTAAAACTGCCGGATGGCGTTGATAATCTGGCTGCGGGCCTTGAAAGTTATCTTGGTCTCCGGGTTGCTGATGAGGTCGAGGTAGCGCTGCCGGTATCTGGTGTCAATATCGCTGAGACCGTGCCATTTTTCCGGCAGCGGCTGCAGCGACTTGGCGAGCAGGGTGAAGTTCTTTACGCCAACGGTGGGCTCGCCGGTTCTGGTGCGGAGCACCTGCCCTGCCACGCCGATGAAGTCACCGATATCCAGTTCTTTAAAAAGCTCACTTTGCTCCCTGGGCAGCTTGTCCGTGTCCTGAAAAAGCAGCTGTATCTTGCCCGAGCCGTCGCGAATATCGGCGAAGGCACCTTTCCCCATCTTTCTGATGGCCATGATGCGCCCGGCGATGCTGACCTGGTTCTCTTTGGTCTGCCCCGCCTCGCCCTGTTCCAGCAGGGCCGCCGCCTCCTCGGTGGTGTGGCTGCGCTCGTAGCGGTGGGGGTAGGGGTCGATACCATGGCCGCGAAGCCGTTCCAGCTTCTCGCGGCGCTGCTGAGTAATGCGGTTCAATCTGGTTGTCATTTCTGTACCATATGATTTGGGTTGAGAGCATAAAAACGCTTACGTCATTATAGCATTTTCGACCTGGTTAAAGTAGGGTTATGTGCCCTGCACGCATTGACATAACTGCACCCGGTGCTATAATTTGTGCCATAGGGGGAAGGTGAAAATGAAAAGAACTGGCATAATATCCATGATAGCAATGTTGTTGGTTATTCTACTTTTACTCTCGACTTCCTGTGCTTCAGGAATCTCGCAAGAAGAGTATGATAGCGCGAAAAATGAACTAAATGCAATCGAGAGCGAACTCGCGGCACTTCAGAGTCAACTGGCTGAATCAGAGGCGTTGCAGGCTCAGAATGAAGAGTTGAGTAATAAACATAATACCGTAAAGGTCGAATATGAGGCAGTGCAAGCTGAGTATGATAAGCTGAGTGATAGCTATGATGACTTGCAGAATGAATATGAGGCGATGCAAGCCAGGTACGATGAATTGAGTGCTGACTATGATGCGCTGAGCGAGCAGGGTGAAGCTATCGAAGAGGAAGAAGAAGCAGCCGTCGAAATCGCTGAAGAAGATGTGGAAATGGCACTACTTGATTTAATAAATCAGGACAGATTGGATAATGGGTTGGATGAGTTTATATGGGGTCCCAACCTTCACAAACACGCTAAGAAAAACAGCGAATATATGGCAACAAACAAAATTCTCCAGTATTCAGATTATACGCCGTCATGGCAGGAGGTATACTGGGCTGCGGGATATGGTACGGAAAAAGAGATAGCCGAGGCTATATGGCTGGTATGGAAAAACCGCAAGAACTATGATAGGAATTTTCATTTTGAGCATTTTGATTATGGCGCAATAGGCGTGCATAAATCGGGAGGTATTTTCTACATTTCCTATATTTCCAGTCAATTTCGTTGATGGGTGGAAGCTTCACCCGGTGCTATAATTCCCCGCAAAGGAGATATTATTATGAAAGGGCCGCTTGCTTTAGTAATAGCTTCTTTAACCAGTACATCGCCCACACCCATAATCGCTGAAATTTCCCCGAATCACACTTAAAATAGGGGAGTAAAAAGCAGGTTACTTCGTCTGTTCCCGCAGAGAGTCGAGCCAGGTGGCTGATTTGACCTCGCGTTCCAGCAGGTGTCTGAGGCAATTGCTCATGATGCTCTCCAGTTCCCGGGAAAGCACGGCGTCTATCTTCAGGCGTTCGCCCGTGCTGTAATCGCTGTTCTGGAGAAGGCGCAGCACTTTCTGAGCGTTGATGGAGACCGGGAGACTTGACGGGTGGTCTGCCGCGCAGTCCGGACACAGCATGCCGCCTGAATCGGAACTGAAAGAGTGGACCTCCGGTTCCAGCGTTTTCTGACAGGAGACGCACTGGTGGAGCTGTGGCCGGTAGCCCGCCTCATCGAGGAGGTGCAGTTCAAAATAGCGCAGCGTCAGGTCGCGGTTGGTGGTGCGGCATAGCTGCTCCAGCGTTGCTCCCAGCAACCGGAACAGGCTTAAGTTTTCAATGTCATCGGCGGTGAACTGGTTGACCAGTTCGATGACATAGAGGCCGCAGGAAGTGAGCCAGAGGTCGCTTTTCAGGGGCAGGAAACTGTTGATGGTCTGGCTGCCGATAATGGTGTCCAGATTGCGCCCCCGGGCCAGCGAGACCTGACTGTGGGTAAGTAGCTCCAGATGCCCCGCCATTTTGCTTCTGGTTTTGCGGACGCTTTTGGCAAATGCCTGAATCTTACCGAGATGTGGCGTGTAGAGGGTGAAAATGACATCGGCCTCTCTCAGCTTGGTCTTTTTAATGATGACGGCTTCTGTCTGATAGGTGCGCGGTTTAGACATTTCGTTACTCTATCTGGGTTTCCGTGCCAGAATATACAGCAGGACGTGAGTGTGTGGGCCTTCGCCGTGGTTTTCCGGGTCTTCGGTAATACCGGACTCAATGATTTCAAAGCCCTTGAAGTAATCGAGCAGTTCGGCTTCGGTAAAGTAGTGCACCGGCCTTCCCGGTCGGCTCTCAAACGTGTTTTTCTCCACTTCCTGGCCCTTGCCGAAGCTGGGCTCTCTATCCGAGAAGACGGTGAAATACAGAAGCCCGTTGTTTTTCACTCTATCAGCACACTGCTGCAGACACAACTTCCTCTCCTTTTCGCGGAAGAGGTGTAAAACGTTATAGCAGTATATGGCGTCGTATTGGTCCAGGGCAGAGGGCATGTCCAGGACGGAGCCGTTGTGCGTTCTGGACTGAGGGTCGTATTCCCGGGCCATTTCACAGGCGGTATCCGATATCTCAATTCCAGTGACTTCGAAGCCCGCTTCGCTGAAAATCCTGGTGTTCCGACCGTAGCCGGAGCCGGGTACAAGAATTTTCTTTACCCCATCCTTGCGGAATACCTCGGCGGCATATTCGGCGGTGGGGCTTGGGGCAGTGCCCCACACATACCCCTCGCTTTGAAATCTCTGATTCCAGTAAGTTTTTTTGTCCATAGTCTAATCTGGAGCTTTTCCGAAATCAAGTATCTGGTGATGGTCAGGACGCCAGGAGAAGAGCATAATTTGCAAGGGCTAAATCTTAAAATTCCTGCCTGCCTTCAATGGCGCGGGTGAGCGTTACGTCATCCGCGTATTCGAGCTCGGTGCCGAAGGGCAGGCCGCGGGCGAGGCGGGTGACCCGGATACCCAGCGGCGTTATCAGGTGGCTGAGATACATGGCGGTCTGTTCCCCTTCAAAATTGGGGTTGGTGCCCAGGATAACTTCCTTGACCACGCCGTCCTTCAGGCGGTCCATCAGCTCTCTTGCCCTGATGTCATCCGTGCCGATGCCTTCGATGGGAGAAATGGCCCCGTGCAAAACATGGTACATTCCGCTGTAAATACCGGTATGCTCCAGAGCCAGTATGTCCTGAGGCTGCTCCACAATACAGACCTGGCTGCGGTCGCGCTTGTCGCTGCGACAGATAGAGCAAGGGTCGGACTCCGTTACGTTGCAGCAGGTCGAGCACAGGGTTATTTTTCGTTTCAGGGAAAGGACTGCTTCGGCGAGGGATTTGCTCTGTTCGTCTCCGGCGCGCAGCAGATAGAAGACGATGCGCTGAGCGCTCTTCGGCCCGATGCCGGGCAGCTTATTGAATTCCTGAATGAGGCTGTCGATAGCATCAGCGTTGGGCAGGGCATTCTGGTCCAAGGCGATATCTCCTTCGCTTTTTTAAGTTAGTCCGGGGATTTTCAATCCGCCGGTAAGACCGCCCAGGTGCTTGGCCGCTGCTTCCTGGGATTTAGACAGAGCCTCACTGACCGCGGTCAGTACCAGGTCCTGCAGAAGCTCAACATCTTCCGGGGTGACTACCTCGGGGGATATTTCGACTGACTGCATTTTCTGCTGGCCGTTCATGGTGACCTTGACGGCACCACCGCCGGAACTGCCCTCAACAGTCAGGTCGCCCAGTTCCTCCTGGGCTTTGGCCAGTTTTGCCTGTAGTTGCTGGGCTTGCTGCAACATAAATTTGTTCATTTCTCCTCCGACTCAATAATCTGGGCACCTATTTTCAGGGCTTCTTCAATCAGGTGGTTTGCCTCCGGCTCGGAAACACAGCGAACACGGCAGGCACGACCCAGAAAATTGCTGATGATTTGCTCCGCTATCTTCTGGTTTTCCGTTTTCTCCATGCTCTCCTTGTGCAGCGGAAACTTGAAAGACAGGATAACGGTGTTATTTTCAACGGATTTTGGCCTGGCACTCCTGAGCAGGGCAGCAGCGGGCGTTCGGCTCAGGCCGGGAGGAGCTTCCTGGATGAACCGCCGCCAGTGTTGTTTGAGATGCTCGATTTCTTCACCACCGGCTTCAGTGGAGATGGTGGAGACGGCCTCAGTCGATACTGGCGCAGGCTCTGGCTCCTCTTTTTTCGCCTCCGGTTCCGGCATCGGCGCGGGTTCCGGTTCACTCTTTGCCTCTGGCTCAGGTACTGGCGAGGGTTCCGGCTCAATTTTTTCTTCCACTGGTTCCGGTACCGGTGCTGGTTCTGGCCCGCTTTTTTTCTCCGCAGCGACCGGTTTTTGGGGTTGTTCCTCTTTCGGGGCTGCTTCTCTCGGCGGTGGCGGCGGTGTTTCCGGGCCCGCTGTTTTCACGGGCTGGCGTACCTCGGGTTCCGCCTTCGCCACTGGCGGTTCTTTGCTGAAAGGCAGGGTTGTGTCGACCAGTGCAAGCTCAAGCGGTAGCGTGGAGTAATTATCAAGACTGAGGTCGAGCTGCCCGAAAAGCTTGACGGCTTTTAATACCTGGGGGAGGGAAGTTTTGCTGGCCAGTTCTTTTAACTCGGCAATATCCTCGGCGGGCAGGTCTATTGATTCGGCGGCGCCGGTTTTAACCAGCAGCAGCGCCCTGAGGTATTCCACAAGTTCACGAGTGAACTGACGCAGGTCGAGGCCATCACTGCTGACGCTGTTCAAGGTCGATATTCCGCGGGCAATATCGTTGTCGACGACATGTTTTACCATCTCTTTGGCGCGCCAGTCGCCGGTAATACCCAGGGTTGTCTGAACCTGTTGCAGGGTGATTTTTTTACCGTAATAGGTCGTCAGCTGTTCCAGCAGATTTTCAGCGTCTCGCAGGCTGCCAGTGGCGGCCCTGGCGATGAGCCGCAGTGCTTCTGGCTCTATCTTGATGGTTTCCTGCTTGCTGATATGGGTCAACTTGGTCACCACATCGGCCTGGGAAATGCGCCTGAAATCAAAGCGCTGGCAGCGTGACATGATGGTGGGGAGGATTTTGTGGATTTCAGTGGTGGCGAGGATGAAGATGGCATGCGGCGGCGGCTCTTCGAGGGTTTTCAGCAGGGCGTTAGAGGCACTGGTACTCAGCATGTGAACTTCATCAATAATGTAGACCTTGTACCGCGCTTCGTTCGGAGCGTAATTAACCCTTTCTCTGAGGTCGCGGATATTATCCACGCCGGTATTGCTGGCGGCGTCAATTTCAATGACATCCAGAGCTCTGCCTTCGGTGATTGCCTGGCACATTTCGCAGGTATTGCAGGGTTCGCCCTTGCCTTCAGTGGTGAGACAGTTGACCGCCTTGGCAAGAATGCGGCCGGTGCTGGTCTTGCCGGTACCGCGTGGACCGCAGAAAAGATAGGCATGAGAAACATGGCTGCCGCTCAGGGCGTTTTGCAGCGTCTTGGTTGCCTGTTCCTGGCCGACCACCTCGGCCAGGGTCTGCGGACGCCACCGGCGATAAAAAACCTGGGAAGCCATTTTACTTATTATAACCTATCTATGGTGGCGTTTCTAGGCGGCTGGTGTCCGCCTGACGGCAGGTTTTGGGTATTAAGGACCGGTGATTTAACGTTAGACCGATACGCTTTAGTAAATAAAAATAAAAGCCAGCTCTACCACTTGGATTTACCAATCTTCCCGTTGTAAAGCTGGCTCTCCGGACTAAATTGTTTCAGGAGAGGAGGGAGGGTATATCTTTGGAGGCATCTTCGATGGCTCTCAGTTTGACCTCGGTTTCTTCCTGCCGCTTCTTGAATTTGGGGATAAGCTGCGTGGACTGGCTATAGTAATTCCTTACTTTTTCCACATCACTCAGCTCGGACATGATTACCGTGACATCGAGCATGCCTCTCTCCCGCGGATAATCTCCGTTTCTGATAAGAGCTTCCGGAGCGATGTCCTTCATGTAATCGCCGAGGGCCTTGACCATGTCCATGTTCATCTCTTTACCTGGTGCCGAGATGAGGTACAGGGCTCGCTTGGAATCCACGGGATTACACTTGAGCGATAGCTCGCTTATAGCCTCGTCCATGGCCTGGACGGCTTTGAGGGTTTCATCGCCTTTGGCCCTGAAATCGCGCTTTGATTCCCGGCGGAACCTTATCAGAGGAATCTCAGACTTGCCGTATCCAATTATCGTCCAACCAATCAGAGTCTGAATGATATCGCCGGCATCAAGCACTTTCGTGGCGATGTACTTGGCCTTCTTTTCCTCGCCGGCGCAGAGCATGTTGTAAAAAGGCTCCGCAATCATGGCATTGATTTTGGAGATATTGCCTTTTATAGAAGAGTCTTTGCGGACAAATCTCTGGTTGTCCACCAGAAATACGGCATCAGCTACGGAGTAACATGATTTGAGGCAGGTGGCTGTATTGTAGACGGTTCTGTCCTCGGTAGTTTCCTCGTGTTCAAAGGGCAAGACAATCAGGTTGTAAATGGGCTTATCAGCATAGCGCTCTTTTATATGCTGTGTTACCACCGAGATTGCCCCGGAGCCGGTGCCACCGGCGGAACTGGCAATAAACAGGAATGCATCCGTCTCGAAGAACCGTTTCGTGGTTCTTATCGCGTCAATGACTTTGTCGCCGTCCTCTCGGGCGATTTCAGCACCGAGTTCATTTATTTTGCCCACACCGTGGCCACCGGTCTTGCGACTACCGATAAGGATTCGGTGCTGGTAGTCCTTTCGAATGCTTGTCAACCCACTCAGGTCAGCCGCATCAGCGTTGACCGCATAACAGCCGGTAACTATCTCAATGCCACGCGCGCTTTTTGCCTTTTTGTTCAATCGGGCGAACTCATCCGCAACTCGACCACCGCACTGTCCGAAACCTACAACGACTAGTTTCATAGCTCACCTCTAAAAATATTTGTAGATTTTAGTTATTTTAATTTGTGTTATTGTAGGCATTATTTCCATGCAATGCCAATGCTGGTTTTCCTTAAAATTTACGATTGAGGTAGATTGAGTAAGCAACCAGAGCACTTGCCGGGTAGAAAAAGGTCCTCCCTCGAAAGTAATCCCCCTCTCGGTTTAAAGAGGCGGTAACGGTTCATTCCTTTTCAAAATACCGATAAGCAGTATATTTCTATGTCTCTGGCTCGTTTTATTACAGTCCCTTGCCCGCGATAAAGGCAGTGAGATCAGCCAGACGGCAGCTGTAGCCCCACTCATTGTCGTACCAGGCAAGGATCTTGACCATATTGCCGCCGATGACCATGGTGCTCAAGGCATCAACGATGGTGCTGGCCGGGTTGCCCCTGAAGTCCATGCTGACCAGCGTCTCCTCGCAGTATTTCATAATGCCGGTGAGAGGCCCTTCGGCGGCTGATTTGAATGCCTGATTTACCTGTTCGACGGTTATCTCCTGCTTTAGCTCGGCGACGAAGTCGATGACCGAGACGGTGACTACCGGGACGCGGAAGGCCATGCCGTGCAGCCTGCCTTCAAGTTCAGGGATGACCAGGGTAACGGCACGGGCGGCACCGGTGGTGGTGGGGATGATGTTCACCGCGGCGGCGCGTGCCCGGCGCAGGTCGCTGTGCACCATGTCCTGGATTTTCTGGTCATTGGTGTAAGCGTGGATGGTGGTCATAAGCCCCTTGTCCACACCGAAGTTATCGTGGAGTATCTTGACTACCGGGGCGATGCCGTTGGTAGTGCAGGAGGCATTGGAAATGACGGTGTGTTTCTTCGGGTCATACTTTGCCTCGTTGACACCGAGGACGATGGTGGCATCTTCGCCTTTGGCCGGTGCGGAGATGACCACTTTTTTAGCGCCGCCCTTGAGGTGGGCAGAGGCTTTGGCGGCGTCCGTAAAGAGCCCGGTAGACTCAATGACGATGTCAACTCCACAGTCGCGCCAGGGTATGCTGGCAGGGTCTCTTTCCGAGAAAACCTTTATTTTGTGGCCATCGATGATGATGGCGTCATCACTGGCAGCCACGTTGCCCGGATAGGGTCCGTAGGTGCTGTCCCATTTTAACAAATGGGCGTTGGTGGCCGTATCGGTGAGGTCGTTGATAGCCACAACTTCCAGTTCACCTTTATGGTACTGGTTGATAGTGCGCAGGGCCAGCCGGCCGATGCGCCCGAAACCGTTAATTCCGATTCTGGTTGTCATATTTTCTTTCCCGCCTTGCTAGTTTAATAAAATAATATTGTTAACCCAGCTTCAAATTGGTGAATGCTCCCATTCCAGCAAAATGGGCTGCCTGCCCAAGCTCGTCTTCTATGCTGAGGAGGCGGTTATATTTGGCGGTGCGTTCGGAGCGGCAGGGGGCGCCGGACTTAATCTGCCCCGCATTGAGACCGACCGCCAGGTCGGCGATGGTGGTATCTTCGGTCTCGCCGGAACGGTGGCTGACGATTGCCGTCCAGCCGGCCTCCTGTGCCATCCTGATAGCGGATATCGTTTCCGTAAGGGTGCCTATCTGGTTGAGCTTGATGAGGATGGAGTTGGAAGCTTTAATCTCAATGCCTCGGCTCAGTCGATTGACATTTGTGGTGTAGAGGTCGTCACCGACCAGCTGTACTTTCCCGCCCAATTTTTCGGTGATGAGCTTCCAGCCGTCCCAATCGTCCTCGGCCATGCCGTCTTCGATGCTGATGATCGGGTAGGCGGATACCCATTTTACATAAAAATCCACCATCTCCGCAGAAGTGAGCCTGGTACCCTCGCGTTCCAGCACGTACCTGCCATCCTGGTAGAATTCACTGGCGGCCGGGTCAAGAGCGATGAAACAATCGCGGCCGGGCTGATAGCCTGCTTGCTCAATTGCGGTCAGGACAGCTTCGATAGCCTCTTTATTGGAGGGGAGAGAAGGGGCAAAACCGCCTTCATCACCGACGTTGGTGCTGAGCCCAGTGTCTTTCAGGATTTTCTTCAGCGAATGGTAAACCTCGGTACCTATCTGCAGGGACTGATTGAAGCTGGTAGCCCCGGCGGGTACGACCATGAATTCCTGGAAATCCGTGGAGTTGGCGGCGTGTCTGCCGCCGTTTAAAATATTCAATAATGGCACCGGCAGGGTATAATCACTGGCCTGGCCAAGGTAGTGATAGAGCGGCATATCCAGTGAATTCGCTGCGGCATGGGCCACCGCCAGCGCTGTTCCTAAAATAGCATTGGCGCCGAGGCGCGATTTATTATCGGTGCCATCGAGCTCAATCAATTTGCGGTCGATAGCTTCCTGGTCGGTGGCGGCTATTCCTTTAATGGCGGGCGCGATTTGCTCATTGATATTTTTAACCGCCTGAAGGCCACCTTTGCCGCCGTATCTTTTCTTATCCCCGTCGCGAAGTTCCACCGCTTCGTAAGCGCCGGTGCTGGCCCCGGATGGCACGGCAGCCTGGCCCCCTGTTCCTTCCGAAAGCATTACCTCTACGGCCACGGTCGGGTTACCCCTTGAATCCAGAACCTCTCTGCCTTTTATCTGTTTGACGTTTTCTCCCTTAGCCATGCTCTTTCCCCAAGGTCAGTTATTTATCATACCAAGCGCTTTCTTTACCGCATCCGCCGGATTACGGGCGGGAACAATCGAGTTATCCGGTCGCTCATTTCGTGACAGCGACCAGGTATTCAGGCCGATGACCGGCGTGCCGTTGCGCAGTGCGTGGCCAAGCTCGGACAAAGTGCCATAACCGCCACCGATAGCTATAATTGCCTCAGCGCTCTTGACCACGATAACATTCCTCGCTTCACCCAGATTGGTTACGATTGGGATATTTACGTATGGATTTGCCGTCTGCCGGTTGCCGCCAGGCAGGATACCAACGGTCAATCCGCCTTCGGCACTGGCCCCTTTGCAGGCGGCTTCCATGATGCCGCCCAGTCCCCCGCAGATAAGGACAGCGCCATTTCTGGCCAGCCCACGCCCAACCTCTTCCGCCAGCCTGGCTTCCTCTGGCGTGCAGTCGCTGCCACCGATGACGGCGATAAACCGCTTTTGCTCTGTCATATCCGGGGATACAATCACATAATTATATCATCTAGCTGGTACTATGGCAATGAAAAATAGAGGGTACAGGTGCTTAGTTATACCTGTTCATCGCCGCGGTCAGGCCCTCGTTGATGAGGCATAACATGGCTTCACCGACTTTGCTGGTGACTTCGGCGATGATTTTGTTCTCACTGGCGTCAAAATCGCCGAGCACGTGATTGATGACCCCGGCGTCTCTGTCTGTGGCGGCGTCGCCCGTTAAACCGGGTCGGCCGATGCCCACTCTTATGCGAATGAAATCGGTATCTCCCAGGCAGGCGATGATTGACTCGATGCCTTTATGGCCGGCGGAGCTACCTCCCTGCCGGATGCGGATTTTACCTGTCGGCAGGTCGAGGTCGTCATGGATGATAATCAGGTCTTCGGGGTTGATTTTGTGCCTTTTTACCAGCAGGCTAACCGAGCGACCGCTCAGGTTCATCATGGTCTGCGGCCTGGCCAGTATCAGCCTTGTACCGGCAGCTTCACCCTCGCCGACTCTTGCCTGTCCCTGCTTGTGGGCAAGGCGTATTCCATGCTTCCTGGCGAAGCGGTTTAGGCACATGAAGCCGATATTGTGCCGGTTATGTGTGTATGCTGTTCCGGGATTACCCAGGCCAACGATTAATTTCATGTCAGACTTTCTGGTTTAGAAGTTGCAGGAACTCCGTCTCGTTTATTATTCTGGTGCCCAGACTCCGTGCCCTGTCCAGCTTGGAGCCGGGGGCAGCGCCGACCACCAGGTACGTGGTTTTCCGGGTCACGCTGCTGCCGGCAGTGCCGCCGAGGTCCTTTATTTTTTCCTCGGCTTCCTGTCGAGAAAAGGCGTCAAGGGTGCCGGTCAGGACAAACTCCATGCCGGCGAGAGGCATGGCCTCGACTTTTGCTGGCTTTTCCTCCAGTTTGACTCCGGCTTCTCGCAGCCGTCTAATGATATTACGGTTTGTTTCCTGATGGAAAAAGCCGATGATGCTGTCGGCAATCTTGGGGCCAACAGTGTCAATGGAAATAAGCCTTTCCCGGGAAGCCTCGGCCAGCGCGTCTACGCTGTGGAATTCCCCGGCCAGGAGCTCTGCAGTCTCCCCTCCGATGTGGCGTATACCGAGAGCCAGGATAACCCTGGCCAATGGCCGGTTCTTGCTCCTGTCAATGGCGTCGAGCATGTTGTCTACGCTCTTCTCGCCCATTTTATCCAGGCCGAGAAGCTGCTCTTTACGGTTTTTGAGGTCATACAGGTCAGCTACGTCTTTGATTAATCCTTTCTCAAACAGGGTAGCGCTGAGATTTTCGCCGATGCCTCTTATGTCCATGGCGCCGCGTGAAGCAAAGAGTTCGATTCGCTGCTGTGCCTGCGCCGGGCAGGCGGCGTTGGAGCAATAATACATAACTTCACCCTCAGGTCGAAGCACCTCGCTGCCACAGATCGGACAGGCCGGGCGACTCTTCTCTTTGTCGTATACTTTCTCCAAGAGGTTGAACTCTTTTTCTTTTCCGGTGCGCTTGCTGATGACCGGTCCGACCACCTCTGGGATGACTTCACCAGCGCGCTGGATGATTACGGTATCGCCGATGCGGATGTCCTTGCGCCTGATGTCGACCTCGTTATGGAGGGCAGCCTGGCTGATGGTCACTCCCCCGACCGATACCGGCTCCAGGATGGCATAGGGGTTGAGGGTGCCCGTCCGTCCCACGCTGATACCGATATCAGTTAGCTTTGTGGTGCCCTGTACGGCAGGGAATTTGTAGGCGATTGCCCAGCGTGGCTCGCGACCAACGTCTCCCAGCCTCTGCTGTATTTCAAGCCGGTTGACCTTGACCACGATGCCGTCGGCTTCATACCGGAGTTCTTCTCTTTTTTCCACCCAGGTCTGGTGATACTCTGCGACCTGCTCAATTCCGGAAAGACGGCGGTTGTTCGGGTTTATCTTGAAGCCCAGCGATTTAAGGTACTCCAGGGCTTCCCAGTGAGTTGTCAGGGGTGCTCCGCCTTCGGCATAGCCAAGCATATAGACGTATATGTCCAGCGGGCGCCGGGCGGTGATTCTGGGGTCAAGCTGGCGTACCGAACCGGCAGCGGCGTTTCTGGGATTGGCGAATAATGGTGACCCTTCCTTTTCCCTTTCCTGATTGAGCTTGTGAAAGCCATCGATGGGCAAAAATACTTCGCCGCGCACTTCAAATCTTGGCGGGGCGTCTTTTGGCACGGCAAGGGGGACGCTTCGTATAGTCCTGAGGTTCTGCGTGATATCTTCACCACGCAGACCGTCACCGCGGGTGGCTCCGGTGACAAAACGGCCATCTACGTAAGTAAGAGCCACGGCCAGGCCGTCAATCTTGTGCTCGCCGACAAAGTCAGAGCTGTCCTGGCCAAGCAGTCGGGAAATGCGGCTATGCCAGGCCAGCAACTCATCGCTGGAAAAGGCATTGCCGAGGGACAGCAGGGGGAGGGGATGCTCCACCACGCCGAAGGCTTCCAGGGGTTCGGCACCGACGCGCTGGGTAGGGGAGTCCGGAGTTAAGAACCGGGGGTACCGCTCCTCAAGCTGTTTCAGCTCCCGCATCAGCGAATCGTACTCAGCATCGCTGATTTCAGGGCTGTCGAGCACATGGTAGCGGTAGTTGTGATGGTTTATCTCGGCTCTTAACCTGGCGATTCTCTTTCGTGTTTCTTCGGGTTCGGCCATAACGTTTTAATATGGGAGGTGTATCCGCACTAAAAGTATAACATAGCCGGAGATGCGTTGAAAACTGAATAAGAGCCTTTGGCTAGCGTAAATGAGAGGTATCATTAAGTAAGTGCAGCGTGGCTCCCTGCGAATTGGTTACAACAATGCTGAGCGATGCTAAATCAGTGCGGAGCTGTCGCCAATGCCGTATATCTATTGGCAGCAGGTGACAGATTAAGAGTCGCAGGACTCCGGCGTGGGCAACCACCAGGACCGTGTCTTCGGAGGTGTGCTTTTCCAACCGGCTGAGGAATTTCACGACCCGGCGGTCGAGGTCGATAATGCTTTCGCCTTCGGGGAAACGAAAAGAAGGGTCCCGTGTCGGCCAGTCGCGGACCAGTTCCGGGTAGCGCTCACCGATTTCATTGAAAGACAGCCCTTCCACCTTGCCGAAATTTATCTCGACAAGCTCCGGGCAGGTGATAACTCGTTGCTGGTGGTGGGAGGCAATAATTTCGGCGGTGGCCGAAGCCCGGCACAGCTTGCTGGAGTAAATGGAAGCGATGTTTTCCCCGGCGAGTCGGGCAGCAAGTCTCTCCACCTGCCATATCCCCTCGGCACTCAGTTCCACGTCAGTCTGCCCCCAGAACCTTTCCGCACTGTTGCCCTTGGTATTGCCGTGCCTTGCCAGAAGCAGTCTAGACAAGGGCAGCCTCCTCAACAGGCAGCGCAGCGTTATTTTCCGGTCTCAAAGCAAATACCTCCGGGAATAAGTTTACCCAGTTATGTGCCACCGTAGCAAATGGCGCTTCGCGGCCGATAATTTCTGCCATTGAGGTCATCGCGATTCCACTCAGGCCACAGGGCCTGATATGGTTATAGTACTTCAGGTCGTTGTTGACGTTGAGGGCAAATCCATGAATGGTGACATGGCGGCTGATATTGATGCCTATGGAGCAGATTTTTCGGCCGCTTGCCCAGATACCTCCTGGATAATTCTCATTGCGCTGCGCCTCAATGTCAAAATCGTCCAGAAGTCGAATGATGACCTCCTCCAGTTTCCAGATATACTCGCGGACACCAAGGCCATTTGCCCTGAGGTCGAGGATGGGGTAGCCGACCAGTTGTCCCGGGCCGTGGTAAGTGACGCTGCCGCCGCGATTGGTCCGCACCACCGGTATATTTTCCGGTGGGGCGATAATATCCTCTTCGCCGTGGAACCGCCCCACGGTATAAACGTGCGGGTGCTGGAGCAATAAAACGGTGTCTGGAATTACTCCCTCCGCCCTCAATTGCCTTAAAGCTTCCTGCCGAGCGAGAGCTGATTCGTACGGGACTACTCCGAGATATTGCACGGAATATTCTTTTTGCCAGGGCGGGTTAACATCCGGCATCTCTATCATTTCATTTCCCAGCGCAGAACCGGTTTCCTGGCGGCGCTGACCTCATCCAGCCTTCTTACCGGAGTATTGTGGGGTGCCGTGTGCAGTAAGTCGGGATTTTCCTCTGCTTCCCTGGCAATTTCAACCATGGCGGCGATGAACGAGTCGAGTGTCTCTCTGCTTTCCGTTTCGGTAGGCTCAATCATGATAGCCTCCTCAACCACCTGGGGGAAGTAAATGGTGGGCGGATGAAAACCGTAGTCAAGGAGCCGTTTAGCGATGTCCAGCGTGGTCACTCCTTTTATCTTCTGCTTTTTGCCGGAGAACACCACCTCATGCATGCAGGTGCGGTCGTAGGGCAAATGATAGCAGGCTTTTAATTTTTCTTTTATATAATTGGCATTCAAAACCGCGTTCTCGCTGACCTCTTTTAAGCCCTCGGCGCCAAGAGAACGGATGTATGCGTAGGCCTTGACCATCACGCCGAAATTTCCGCAGGCAGCACCGAGGCGGCCGATTGATTTATCAGGCGTGGCGGATTGATAGCCTTTTTTATCCCTGATAACGACAGGTGCCGGCAAAAAATCGGTCAGCTCTGCCCTGGCGCAAACCGGACCCGAACCGGGGCCGCCGCCGCCGTGCGGGGTGCTGAATGTCTTGTGCAGGTTAAGCTGGACGCAGTCAAAGCCGAGGTCGCCGAACTTCACTTTTCCCAGCAGAGAATTGAGGTTGGCTCCGTCGCCGATAAGCAGTCCGCCTCTATCGTGGACGATTGCGCTTACCTCGGCAACCCGGGGGTCAAACAGGCCGAGCGTGGTCGGCATGGTCAGGGTTAGGGCGGCGCTCTCTTCATTTATCAGGTTGGCCAGGCTGGTCAAATCAAGGTTGCCGTCGCCGTTCGAGGGTATGGTATTCACCTCAAAGCCGCACATGGCGGCGGTTGCCGGGTTGGTACCGTGAGCCGAGTCCGGCACGAGTATTTTGCGGCGATGACTCTCACCGCGTGATTGGTGATAGGCTTGGATCATGAGCAGGCTGGCCAGTTCACCTTGCGCTCCTGCCATCGGGGCCAGGCTGGTGGCTTCCATGCCGGTGATTTCGGCCAGTGCTTCCTGCAACTCGAACATAAGCCGCAGAGCTCCCTGTACCGTGTCAACTGGCTGATAAGGGTGAATATAACAAAATCCCGGAAGCCGGGCGATGTCCTCATGCCATTTCGGGTTGTATTTCATGGTGCAGCTGCCGAGCGGATAAAATCCGGTGTCTATGCCGTAATTTCTCCGGCTGATAGAGGTAAAATAACGTACCAGTTCGGCTTCGCTTACCTCGGGGAGGGACAGTTTCCGGCGCAAAAGATTACCGGCAGGCAGCTCGGCTGCGGGTACATCCAGCTCCGGAAGCCGGCATCCCACTTTACCCGGCTTGCTGATACCCGGCAGTAATAACTGTTTATCCTTGTTCATAGCGCTCCCAGGACAGAGACAAGGCGGTCTATCTCCTGTCTTGAGTTCATTTCGGTAACGCAGAGCAGCATCCCGTTATCCACCAGGTAGCTCACGTCAAAGCCGCCGATGATTTTCTCTTTCCCCAGCGCCCGGTTTATCTGTTCCGGCGGCATGGGGCAGCGGACAACGAATTCTTTGAAGAAGGATTCTATGAAGGCAAGAGAATATCCTTTCAGTTTGCTGATGGATTCAGCGGCATAGTGGGCTTTGTGATAGCATAGTTCGGCGATTCTGCGAAGCCCGCTTCTGCCCATGGTCGCCAGATAGACCGTGGCGGCAAGCGCCACCAGCGCTTCGTTGGTGCAGATATTGGAGGTTGCCCGTTCCCTTCGAATATGCTGCTCGCGGGTGGCCATGGTGAGCACGTAGCCGGTCTGCCCTACAACGTCAGTTGTTCGACCGACTATCCTGCCGGGCATATGGCGCAGATGCTCCTGGCGGCAGGTGAAGATACCCAACCCGGGCCCGCCAAAGCTCAAAGGGTTGCCCAGTGGTTGGCCCTCGGCGATGGCGATATCCGCGCCGTAGCTTCCTGGCGGTGTAAAGAGGCCGAGAGAAATCGGGTCAAAGATAACGATGAACAGCGCGCCGGCCCTGTGTGCCAGTTTGGCATAGCGCTCTGTCTCTTCAAAGTAGCCGAAAAAATTGGGCTGTTGCACGACCAGGCAGGCATAATCACCGGGCAATTCATCGAAGTCTGGCTTCAGCTCGGTTATGGTTGTATCCTGACCGCTGCCATAGGTTTCGATGACTTCACGGTACCTGGGGTTTACCGTCGACAGCACCGCTATATTTTTTCGGTCGGTGACGCGACAGGCCATCAGGGCTGCCTCGGCGGTAGCCGAAGCGCCGTCATACATGCCGGCGTTGCTGATTTCCATACCGGTCAGATGGCAGACCAGAGACTGGTAGTCATATATCGCCTGCAGGGTTCCTTGGCTGGCTTCGGCCTGATAGGGAGTGTAAGCGGTGTAGAACTCGCTGCGGCCGGTGATGTGGTTGATAACGCTGGGGATAAAGTGGTGATAATAGCCGGCGCCGAGAAAGCAGGCGTACTCATCCAGGCCGATGTTCTGGCGTGATAGCTGGCGCAATTCCCCCTTTAGTTCCAGCTCGGTGAGAGGTGGCGGCAGGTTGAACGTGACATCGCGAAACTGTGCCGGAACGTCCTGAAAAAGCTCGTCAACGGAACCGGTGCCGATTTCACGCAGCATGGCCTCACGGTCGCGGTCAGTATTTGGGATATAGGGTGAGGGCATTGAGTCGTCATACCTCCCGTTTATTCTGGCGCTTACGGCGACAGCCCGGCGACAAACTCCCGGTACTGTTCGCTATTCATCAATGCTTCCAGTTCTGCCGGCTGGCTTAATTCGATTTGCAGCAGCCATCCGGCCCCGTAAGGGTCCTCATTAACGAGCGCGGGATTATCAAGCGCTGCCCGATTCTTTTCCAGCACCTTGCCGCTGACCGGCGAGAAAAGGTCGGACACCGCTTTTACCGTTTCTATCTCGCCCATCTTCGTAAACTGCGTCACTTGAGAATCAACCTCAGGCAAATCAAGAAACACAATGTCGCCGAGCTGGGACTGGGCATAGCCAGTGATTCCAATTCTCGCCCTGCCCGGAGCCTCGACGCAGACCCACTCGTGTTCCTGTGAGTACCTGTACTCTTCCGGATTCATTTTCTTCTCCTGCTGCGATTTAAGCTGTTTACCACAAACAAAAAGGGGCCAATCTATATTTACCAGATTAGCCCCCCTGTCCTTTTACCTGAGAGATCACCCGTTATTACCGGGTTGCCCCTTCGGTGTCCTTCAATTGAAAGACTCTCCAGAGGTATTATCTTCGGCAGTCCTTTTGCCTGAGAGTTTCACCCTTCTTCTAGGAAGGATTTTCCCCTTCGGCTCCCCTGCGGGTCTCTCCTGCCAGTATGTCGTAGCAGATTAGCATACATCGTGGACACTGTCAAGATTTGCGGGAGGAACAGTTTGTTGCGAAATGGTTCTTTGATAGAGAATTATCTCGCAACATGTTTTGGAAATTACCTGGGACTGACACTAAAAGTGTCAGTCAGAATCCCATCTAATCAGGCCAACTCGTTGTATCCTTTTGTTGAGTTGCAGGCTTTTGTGGCCTATATCCCCCTCTGGTCGCTGTTACAGGCTATTCTGGCTTCGTACACCGTTGTATTGTAGCATCGATGATAGATATCGTCTCATTCTTCAAGGCTTCAAGGTCCTTCAACGACAACTCCTCAAGCCTGCCGAAGTTATACTGTATGGTGCCGACGAGTTTAGCGTGGCTACCTCGACGCGGCAGTAAAAAATAAGAACTAATGGGAAGCAGGAAGTAGGCGCTAGCGCTGGCAATTATTGTGCCGTAAAAGAGCATGCATCCTGCGATCGTCCAAATTGCGCCGAGTACATGCCCAATAGCCGTCACGGGTTCGCTCATTGTCCCTGCCGTTGTCATGAGTACCACACCATCCCAAAGAGCCTCGCCATAGCTATGGACGTTTGAACCAACCGCACCGTTTTCAGCGAAGTAAAGGCCAGCGGAAAACAGTAATAGTAAGACTAGAAGGATAGGAACCATAACAAAAAAGGGAGTTTCAAAAACCACTTCTTTAATAACCCCGATTAACTCCCTCCAACTCAACAATCTTAGCCGTAGTCGGCGTTTGCGCTTTATGCGGATGACTCTATCCCCAGGTAGTATTGTCCGTAATTCTTCTTGGTTACTTGCTTGCATTTGTGTTCACCTCCTTCGCTCGCAAACTAATTTTAGCGCTTTATTGTGTTCTGGGCAAGACATAAATTTGCAGCAGCGGAATAGCAAACTATTATAAATCCTTAAAAAGTGCAGCTCTCCTTTCTTTGTTGCAATGTATTTTACAACAAGCTAAAATGTCTCCCGGCTCGGGGAAAACTATTTTTTCACAGGAATAAATAGGCGCGAATTAGCTACAGTCCAGAGTTTTGTACATCCCTAGGGGGAAAGGAAAACGATAAGAGTGTGCCTTTGACATAAAGATTACATTTGTGTAGCATTATGTTGGCGACTAAAATGCCAATCCGCGGCAATCTGGAGAAACAGGCGGCTTATGAAGATACTGATTACCGACCCCATAGCAGCACAGGGCATTGAAATACTGCGACGGCACGCCGAGGTTGATGTGAAGAAGAGTATTACGTCGGCGGGACTGCGGTCGATTATCGGAGATTATGAGGCCCTGATTGTGCGCGGCCAGACTAAGGTCACAGCTGATATTATAGAAGCCGCGGGAAAACTGCAGATTATCGGTCGGGCGGGAGTCGGGGTGGATAATATTGATGTGGACGCGGCCACCCGCCGCGGTATTATTGTGGTCAACTCTCCGGAAGGGAATATTGTCTCCACGGCGGAACACACCATTGCCATGCTGCTGTCCCTGGCACGGCGCATTCCTCAGGCACACGGGCTTCTTCATGCCGGAGTGTGGAGTCGCGAATTCAAGGGGGCGGAAATCCGTAACAAGGTACTGGGTATAATAGGTCTGGGGCGGGTTGGCACCGAGGTAGCCGATATGGCCAAAGGGTTGCGTATGGAGGTTATTGCCTACGACCCCATGGTCACGGAAAACCGGGCGGAGAGGTTGGGGGTGCGTCTGGTGGAACTGGAAGCGCTGTTGAAGGCGTCCGATTTTATTACCGTACACGTGCCTCTGAATACGAGTACCCGGGGGCTGATTGGCTGCGATGAGTTGAAACTGGTCAAACCGACGGCAATGCTTATCAATTGTGCCCGGGGCGGCGTTGTGGATGAAGAAGCCCTCTATGATGCGCTCGACCGGGAGAAATTGGCCGGTGCCGCGATAGATGTCTTCAGCAAGGAACCGGCGCAGGACAATATACTGCTCAAGAGTGACAAAGTAATCACTACGCCTCATCTGGCGGCTTCAACATTTGAGGCAGAGGCAAGCGCCAGCATTGATGTCGCCGAGCAGGTGGTTGACGTCCTGCAGGGGCGCCCTCCCAAGTCTCCGGTCAACGCGCCGACAATTCCAGCGGAAGCGATGTCGGTGCTCGGGCCGTATATCCAGGTCGGGACGACCATTGGCATGATTGTCGTGCAGTTGCTGGAGGGACACCCGAACTCGCTCAGCATTCGCTACCAGGGTGATATTGCCAGGGAGGACACCAGTCCCATCAAAGTGGCGGTGCTGGCCGGCCTGCTGAACGGGCTCACGGAAGAACGGGTGAACATGGTCAATGCCGATATTATTGCCGAAAGCCGCGGATTAAACGTTACCGAACAAAAAGAGGCTACCTGTGAAAATTACGCCAATATGCTGACGGTGGAGGTTAACACCAAAGCGGGGAAGACACTTGTTGCCGGGTCGTCACTGCGGGGCCGAACGCACCTGACACAGATGGGCAACTACTGGCTGGAGATAGAGCCAACCGGCAGCTATATGATGTTCACCGAACATAAAGACCGCCCCGGAATGATAGGGGTGGTGGGAACCATTATCGGTAATGCGGGTATCAATATCAGCCAGATGCAGGTTAGCCGGGAAGTGCACCATGGCGGCGGCGCGATGATGGTGCTCTGCCTGGATGACCCGATAACTGAGGAGTACTACCAGCAGATACGCGCCATACCGGATATGTATAAAGTGCTCGTCGTGAACCTGAACAAATAGCCGTTAAATGCCCAATGGCGGGCTTGTAAATTTTCGACGGTTTATATTAAACTTGCTAAATCAGTTCCATATCAGGAAAATTTCAAGCAGGAGGCAGATGGAATGAAACAGTCGACGGTTAATAGCGCTCAATCTGAATTGGACAAGCTTATTGCCACCGCCAAGGAATACGTATGGCCGGCTTTCGGCAGGGATTCCACCTTTTTCGACCTCCCCTTATCCCTTATCAGCGCCGGAGGAGGAAATTACGTTATTGATAGCTTTGGCAACCGCCTGCTGGAGACAAACTCGTGTGGTGCGGCGGCTTCCCTCGGTTTCAACCACCCGGTGCTTATGGAGGCGATGAAGCAGCAGATGGACAAGATAGTCGTCACTACTCCCAACCTGTTTGCCCCCACGGAGCCGGTAGTCTGGCTTTCGGAGAAACTGGCGCAGATGTCGCCGGGCAGTTTGAAATATACCATTTACAGCAGCAACGGCAGTGATGCCAACGAGACCGCGCTCAAAGTTGCCCGCCACTACTGGAAGATTAAAGGCCAGGGTACGAAGTACAAGGTCATCCACCGCTACCCCGGCGATTACCACGGCATGAGCATGAGCGCTGCCAGTGCCAGCGGCCATATCTTCCGGCGGACTCCGTTTGAGCCGCTGATGGCTGGTTTCGTTGCCATCCACGCCCCGAACTGCTATCGCTGCCCGTATAACCTGACCCATCCCGAATGTAATCTGCTTTGCGCCGAGGAGCTGGGCAAGGTTATCGAGTTTGAAGACCCATCGACTGTAGCCGGTTTCATCACCGAGTCAACCAATACCGGGCTGGGTATCATTCCGCCGCCTCCGGGATATATGAAGAGAATAAGAGAAATCTGTGACCAGTATGAAGTCCTGCTAATTTGCGACGAGGTAATTACCGGATTTGCCCGCAGCGGTTTCTGGTTTGAGTGTGAGAAACACGGCATTGTGCCCGATATGCTGGCCCTGGGCAAGAACGTCGCGTGGGGCTGCGGTGCACTGGCGGCCACGCATGTTAAGAGCGAGATTGCCGAAACCTTCACGGGCAAGGACACTTTCCAGCACGGATATACCTTCGGCGGCACCGGTTACCTGGCCGCTGCCGGACTGGCCGGCATCGAGTACGTTGAAAAGCACAACCTGCTGGCCCGCGCCAGGGAAATCGGCGAAATCATGGGCAAAGAACTCGAGGCTATCAAGGATAAGTCAGCCGTGGTGGGCGATGTCCGTTCCAACGCCGGCCTGATTGCGGTTGAACTGGTTAAAGATAAAGCCACCAAGGAGCTTTTCTCCGACCGTGCGGCTGTGGCTGGCCTTATCGGCAAGGTGAGCCGGGAAAACGGAGTGCTTTTAAGCTGCTCGACATGGTACGGGGATATCCTCTGGCTGATGGTCTCGTTGACCATGACCAATGACGAGCTGGGCATGGTGGTAAATGCGGTCGATAAAGCAGTCGCCGCAGTGGAAAAACAGTTCGCTTAGGCGGATTCTGATACGAAAGGAAATGGCATCCCCCGCAGCACATAAGTCGGGGGATGCTACGTTTCTTTATCCTCGTTCTGGCGCTTTTTCACCAGCAGCCGCTTTTGTGTGGAGATTATCTGCCTCAGGGATTGGATCCGGTTCTTGATATCCTGGGCCACGGCTTCATCGGTTAGCAGCTGCTTCAACCTCGATTGGTCAAGGCCGGTAACCCTTTCCCATAAACCCTCTGGCTCAAGGAAGGCCCTGACCTCCTCTTCATTGTAACCGGTAATGTCCACCATCTGGTAGGTTATTTCACTCTCCGTGCCGTAGACGCGTTTCATATCTTCGGCTTCGCAGTAGTCGATTATTTCCTGTCGCAATACCGCCAGTTCTTCTTGAAGGGCTTTGATTTGTACCTGGAGCGATGCGTATCGCTCGATTTCATCGCCTCCGATAGCGATTGGCGGTACTTCAGTATCGGTCGCTTCGGGAGCGTTCTGGCTGTATTGATGGCGATAGTACGGGCAGTGTTCAGGAAAATCACAGGGGCAATAATCATTTTCTGTAGCGGGGAAAATCTGCTGGTTAATCTTGTCTGCCACGTCGAGAACCAGCTGCCTGGCATCGTTGAGTTGCATTTGCCCGCGACTGGGGCAGCTGACGGGGGTATTTGACCTCATATGGTACAGAGTCAGCTTTTCCACCGGAAGCTGCCAGAGTTGCTCGGCGGCGAGCTGGTAAAGGGTTAACTGGAGGTCTTTTTCCAGGTAGTCAGCGGTGAACAACTCTTTGTTTGTTTTGTAGTCAACGATGGATAAACCACCGCTTTCCAGCTTATCCACCCGGTCGATAAACCCCCTGAATTTAATGTCATCGACGTCGATGTAGAATAGCTTCTCCACGGCCAGCGGCATCCTGAAATCACGACTGTGGATTTCCCAGAACGCGGTTAATATCTCTCTGCCGTAGGCTTTATAGTTGGCTTCCTCTTCGGTGGACTCATAGCCTGCGGAGCGCCAGTTCTGTTCGTAGAACTGCAGCAGCTCTTCCAGGGTGGGTGGTGGTGGAACCTTCACGCGGAAGAAAAATTCGGCGCAGAGGTGCATGGTCGAGCCGAAGCTGAAATACCATTTGTATTTCGGTTTCAGGCCGTCGATATACTGTAGTTTGTACTGGAGCGGGCAGGTTTGATACAGTGAAATTTGAGTGAAACTTAGCGGTCTAATGTCTTTTCTCCTTTAGTGCGCCCATCAAAAAGGTGCTCTACAGAAATTATAAAGCTGAAACAGTCGCTTGTCCATGTATTCAAAATGTGACTTATGTCATTAGACATACTTTCATGACCATTGTAAAATCTTACTGTGGAGAACGTTTCGGTTGCCGTTGCTTTTACGGCGGGATTGCTGTCCTTTCTATCGCCTTGTGTTCTGCCTCTGGTCCCGGTCTATCTGGCCAGCCTGGTTGGGCCGGAACTGTTCAATGCGCGGAGAGAAGGCATGCGCCTGCCGACGTTCCTCCATTCACTAAGCTTTGTCCTCGGCTTTTCGTTTGTTTTCACCACCATGGGGGCTATTGCCGGGCTGACCGGCTTTGCCATCAACCCGAGCCTTGCCCTGCTCAATATAATTTCCGGCTCCCTGCTTATTGCTTTCGGCCTCTTTTTACTGGCGGCCCTTAAAATACCCTGGCTCAATTACGAAAAACGCCTGAGCCCGTCAACGGGAAGTACCACGGGCTACCTCCGCTCCTTCGTCATCGGGGCGTCATTTTCCCTTGCCTGGACCGCCTGCGTTGGCCCGATACTTGGCGGCATTCTGTCGCTAGCCTTGAACACGGCCACCGCTTGGTATGGGGCGTACCTCTTGGCAATATATTCATTGGGGCTTGGCCTTCCGTTCCTGGTCATAGGGCTGGCGTTTGATTCTCTCCTGCCGTTGCTGCGGCGAATACAGCGCTATACCAGGATAATCCACGTGGTAAGCGGTCTGCTTTTGATAATTATCGGAATACTGGTTCTGACCAATCAAATACACTGGTTCTCCGCTATCGCGGCGTAGGTTTATTTACGGAGGTTTTTATGAAGGCTTTAAAAATAATTATGGTGGTGTTGATTTTTTCTGTGGCCTTTTCCGGTGTTTTGCTGTCCGGCTGCGCCAGTTCCGGTACGGCATCGGAACACGGGCCGGAGATAGGCAAGCTGGCACCGGACTTCACCTTGAACGGACTGGATGGACAGGAAGTGTCGCTCAGCGACTTGCGCGGCAAACCGGTCCTGCTCAATTTCTGGGCCACCTGGTGTGGCCCCTGTCGCATTGAGATGCCGTTTCTGCAGACGATATACGAAAAATGGACGGGTAAAGATCTGGTGCTGCTGGCGGTGAACCTTCAAGAGGACCCGGGTAAAGTGAGAGCATTTATAGAAGACGCCGGCTATTCTTTTCCGATACTGCTGACATCTGGAAATGAGGTACCTCTTTCCTATAATATACGTGGCATACCGGCCACGTTTTTCATTGATGCCGACGGGGTGATACGCGATATTAAAGTCGGCGCGTTTTTCGGGATAGGGGATATAGAGTCGAGGCTGGTTAAAATCATGCCGTAACTGATATAATGGAGAGCGAGGGTTTGAAATGGATGATGTTTTGAATGAAGCCTATGGAATAGTCCAGTGCAAGGAATGTCCCTGGTACAAGGCATGCGTGATGCCGATGCGTTTTTCGGCCGAAGATATACGCCGGCAACTGGAGTCGGCGCCGGGGATAAACGTTTCCCAGCCCACAAACATGGGTATGCAGGACCTCCTGTCCAGCATGGCCACGGCTGCGCAGAACACTTTGCTTGAAGGCTGCCCCGTATTTATCACTCGCCTGCGTGATAATCCCAAGCTGGCGCAACGCCTGAAAGAAATCATGCAGAAATGGAGTGAGGAAGAATAGCAGAAGAGCACATTATGAGCGATTCCAGAATTGATGAGCTCTGCATAAACACGATACGGTTTCTGGCGGTTGACGCGATACAGAAGGCCAATTCCGGACACCCGGGAGCTCCTCTGGGCGCGTCACCGATGACTTACGCCCTCTGGGACCGGTTTCTCAAGCACAATCCTGAGGACCCCCAATGGCCAGACCGTGACCGTTTCATTCTTTCCTGCGGCCACGCGTCGGCGATGCTCTACGCGCTGCTGCACCTGACCGGCTATGACCTGTCTCTGGATGACATCAAACAGTTCCGCCAGTGGGGCAGCCGGACACCCGGCCACCCTGAATACGGGATTGTTCCCGGCCTTGAGGTGACCACCGGACCGCTCGGGCAGGGATTTGCCAACGGTGTGGGCATGGCTATTGCCGAGCGCCGTCTGGCGGCAAATTACAACCGCCCGGGTCATGAAATCGTCAGTCATTATACGTATGCCATTGTCTCTGATGGCGACCTCGAGGAGGGCATTTCGTCAGAGGCGGCTTCCATGGCGGGGAATCTGCGCCTGGGCAAGCTCATCTATCTCTATGACGACAACGGTATCTCCATTGAGGGCAAGACCAGTATTACCTTCACCGAGGATATCACCAAGCGATTCCAATCCTACGGCTGGCAGGTTATCGGGCCGGTCAACGGTTTTGACATTGAGGCTGTGGAAAGTGCGCTGCGGGAAGCACAGGCAGATTCGGAGCGTCCCAGCCTGATTATCTGCCGGACAGTTATTGGCTACGGCAGCCCGAACAAGGCGGGCAAAGCTTCCGCCCACGGTGAGCCGCTCGGTGAGGACGAAGTGCAGCTTACCAGGAAACAGCTGGGCTGGGATAATGAAGGGGCGTTCACCGTGCCGCCGGAGGCGCTGAAACACCTGAGAAAAGCGCGGGATAGAGGCAGAAAACAACAGGAGGAGTGGCGGCAAAAACTGGAGGCATACCGTCAGGCATACCCTGATGCGGCGCGCCAGCTTGAAGAAGACCTCAGCGGTGAACTGCCGGAAGGATGGGACAGTGACCTCGATGGTCTGTTCGGGGAAGAAACCAAACCGATTGCCACCCGCTCGGCTTCAGGGTTGGTAATGAATGCTCTGGCGCCCAGAGTACGTTCCCTCGCGGGAGGTTCGGCTGAC
>JAUWLN010000138.1 GCA_030613665.1 Dehalococcoidia bacterium | reverse complement strand
CCCCTCTCCTTGATGATAAGGAGAGGGGGACAAAGGGGGTGAGGTAGAAAAGAAAAATCATTATAGGAAAACAAATGTGTAATATAAATACACCACTACCCCGGCAAAGACCACGCTGTCCATCCGGTCCAGAAAACCGCCGTGTCCCGGTATTGAAGCGCCCGACTCTTTTACCCCGGTATTACGTTTGAGCAGAGACTCTGTCAGGTCACCAATCTGCCCGAAAACGCTCACCAGCAGGGCCAGCACTACTCCCTGCCCGATGCTCAGCGTAATCTGGAGCGGCGTTGACAGAGTGAATAGCAGACTCACCGCCGCCGCCCCCAGCAGACCTCCAATCGCCCCTTCCCATGACTTGTGCGGGCTTATCTTGGGGGCCAGGCGGTGCCTGCCCAGCGCCCGTCCCAGGAAGTAGGCGAAGGTATCAGAGCCGAAGGTAGTGAACAGAGCGAAAAACACCCAGTTTCTGCCCGCCTCCAGTCGTAAATCCACCAGGAAGCTCAGCATCCAGCCTACGTAGAGAAACCCGGTAATCATCCACGCCCAGCCGGTAAAAGCTCCCTCTACACGCTGACGCAGCACCAGCCATATCAGCGGCAGCACAACGGCCAGTGTCACCAGCAGCGGCGCGGCAAACGGCGACGGGCAATGCGGGCTGATTAATATCAAAAGCGTAAAGAGCAGCCCGAAGACGGTCAGCGAACGGATACCGGAAACGCCCACCAGGCGATAGAATTCGTAAGCGGCCAGCAGCCCCCAGATGGCGATAAAGACGGTGAACCAAGGCAGAGGCTTATCAAACCAGACGACGACAACCAGCAGGGGAAGGCCCCATAGTGCGGTTATGACCCTTCTCTTGAGCATGCCCTGTATTTACAGCGCGCCGAAGCGCCGTTCCCGCTGGCTGTAGGCAACCAGCGCCTTGTCCATGTCTTCTTCGGTAAAATCGGGCCAGAGAACATCGGTGAAGTAATATTCACTATAGGCGGTCTGCCATAACAGGAAGTTGCTGAGGCGCCATTCATCACCGGTTCTGATTAAAAGGTCTACGTCAGGGATACCAGCTGTGTACAGATAGTCACTGAACAGCTTCTCGTCTATCTTCTCCGGCGGGATGCCTTCGGTGACAATGCGGCGAACCGCATCAACGATTTCAACACGCCCGCCATAGTTAAAAGCCAGGCTCATCGTCAATCCGGTATTATCCTTGGTGCGTTCCTCCGCACGCCGAATTGATACCTGCAGCCAGTCGGGCAATTGCTCGATTCGCCCGAGGTGCCGAACTTTCACGCCTTTCCGGTGCAACTTGGGGACATCCTTTTCAATCCTCTCTTCCAGAACGCGGAACAACCCGCGCACTTCCTCCTCCGGGCGACCCCAGTTCTCGGTGGAAAACCCGTAAAGGGTAACGTATTTTATCTTCATCCCATTCAGGTATTCAACCAGGGAACGCATTTTTTTCACGCCGGCCTCATGCCCGGCCAGCCTGGGCAGCCCGCGTTTCTCTGCCCAGCGCCCATTTCCATCAGGGACAAAAGCAATGTGAACCGGCAATAGTTTTATCTGCTGCTTTATTGATGTCATCGCTCCGCCTTTCCCCGGCATCGCCCGCATACATTACGGCGTCTAAACCTCCAGGAGTTCCTTTTCCTTATCCCTCCCGGCCTGGTCAATTTCAGCAATATGAGCATCGGTGAGCTTCTGCAGCTGACCAAGGGCTCTCTTGTGCTCATCTTCAGATATCTCTTTGCTCTTTTCCATGGTCTTCAGGTCATTCATAACTTCATGCCTGAAGTTACGCACCGTTACCTTTCTCTCCTCAATCCTCTTCCGCACCACCCGGATAATCTCCTGCCGCCTTTCCTCGGAAAGCGGCGGTATGCTGATTCTGATAACGTTCCCGTCATTGGTCGGGTTAAAACCGAGTTCAGATTTCAGAATAGCTTTCTCAATCTCACGAATACTGCCCTTGTCCCAGGGCTGGATAACGAGAAGGCTGGCTTCAGGCACGGAAATGCCGGCAAGTTGCTTGAGAGGCGTGGGCACGCCAGCGTAATCCACCCTGATGTGCTCGACCAGTGCCGGGGTGGCGCGTCCGGTGCGCAGTGTAGCCAGCTCTCTGCGCAGGCCGCTGACAGACGTCTGCATCCTGCCCTCTATTTTCTGTAACTCGTCGCTAACCATTTTACCCTACCCGCTTGATACCAGCGTACCAATCGGCTCACCTCTGACCACTTTCTCCATACTGCGGGGTGCCTGAAGGTCAAAGACAATGATGGGCAGTTTATTCTCCAGGCAAAGAGAGAGGGCGGTGGCATCCATCACCTCCAGCCGAAGGTTCAGCGCCTCCAGATACGTGATGCGCTCGAACTTCTTCGCATCCAGCTTTTTAATCGGGTCAGCACTGTAAATGCCGTCTACTTTGTTCTTCGTCATGAGCAGGACTTCGGCACCAATCTCGATTGCCCGGAGCGCCGCTGCGGTATCTGTGGTCATATAGGGGTTCCCGGTGCCGCCGGCAAATATGACCACCCGGCCCTTTTCCAGATGCCGGACAGCTCGACGTCTGATATACGGCTCAGCCACCTGGTTAATGCCAATCGCCGATTGTGTCCGGGTGTGAACTCCTTCTCTCTCCAGTACATCCTGGAGAGCCAGGGCATTGATTACCGTAGCCAGCATTCCGGCATAGTCCGCAGTTACGCGGTCGACACCGTTGGCCTCAGCCTCACCACCACGCCATATGTTACCCCCGCCGACGACGATAGCTACCTCCACCTTCATTTCCACTATGCCTTTGATCTGTTTGGCTATCTTGGCGAGGGTGGCGATATCGATGCCGAACTTATTTTCCCCGGCAAAGGACTCACCGCTGAGCTTGATAAGTACTCGCTTGTACTTGGTCTCAGTCATCCTCCTCGTCCCTTACGCCTAACTCAAATCTGGAGAAGCGACTTACCCTGATATTTTCACCTACCTTGGCAATGACTTCAACAATTATATCACGAACGGTTTGGGCGGAGTCCCTGATAAAAGGCTGCTGCAGGAGACAGGCAACCTGAGGCTCAATGTCAGTTCCCTCAGGGAGCTCTTCTTCGGAGATATACTGCGGTGAGAGTGCGGCAACCTGCATGGCCAGGTCATGTGCCAGTTCTTTGAATTCGTCGGTGCGTGCCACGAAGTCGGTCTCACAGTTGACTTCGACCAGTGCCCCGATACGCCCTCCGGTGTGGATATAGGCCTCAACCAATCCCTGTCCGGTGGCACGGTCGACTTTTTTCTCTGCCTTGAGCAGTCCCTTTTCCTTTAGAACCTGAAGTGCCTTCCCCAGGTCTCCTTCCACTTCAAGCAGAGCATTCCGGCACTCCATAACTCCAGCACTGCACTGGCTCCGCAACTCCTTAACCATCTCTATCGATATTTCCAAGAATAGTCCTCCTTATTCCTCTTCCGGAGTGAAGATTAGCGGCTCCATTGTCTCCAGTGCTTCGGCTTCCCCCGTCCCTTCCATTTCCGCCGCCTCTATTGAGACTTCGGCAAAACCGGCTTTGCCTTCCAGAACGGCATCGGCAATCTTGCCGCATATCAGCCTTATGGCACGAATCGCGTCGTCATTCGCCGGTATCGGATGGTCTATCACATCGGGATTACAGTTGGTGTCCACGATAGCCACCGCCGGTATTCCCATTCGCTTGGCCTCGGCAAGCGCGATACTTTCCTTCGTCGGGTCAACGAGAAACAGCGCATTGGGCAGGCTGGTCATTTCTTTAATGCCGCCCATCTGCGTATTGAGTTTTTCAATCTCCTCACTTATTTTCATGATTTCTTTTTTAGTCAGGCGGCCGAATTCTCCTCTTGATTGCTGGTCTTCCAGGCGCACCAGATGGTCAATGCGCGCCTGAATAGTAGCAAAGTTGGTCAACATTCCGCCCAGCCAGCGCTGGTCAATGTACGGCATACCGCAGCGCTGCGCTTCTTCTACAACTGACTCCTGAGCCTGTTTCTTGGTGCCGACAAACAGTATGGTGCCGGCACTCGCCACCAGCTCCTTGACATACTCACAGGCTTTATCCAGCATAGCCGCCGTCTGTTCCAGGTCAATGATGTGAATGCCATTACGCTTGGTGAAGATATAGCTCTTCATACGGGGATGCCATCGCCCCGTCTGATGTCCGAAGTGGGCACCCGCTTCCAGAAGTTGTTTTATGGTTGTTGTATCTGGCAAATTCTCCCCCCTTTTCCCGTCTGGAATTAAATATGTCGATTTAAAGTATAGCATACCCCTTAGCAGGCAGCAATATTGAAGGGGTATCGTTCGTTTTTGGTTGACATGACTTTTCCCCTCTGGTAGATTATCTGCGTGTATACCATCAAGCGACTTTTCGTTGCTTTGTACTGGGAAGAAGTAACCGACATCTTGGTTACATTTGTTGCGTCTCTCGGTATAG
>JAUWLN010000067.1 GCA_030613665.1 Dehalococcoidia bacterium | reverse complement strand
CGCTTCGTTGATAAAGGGGACAGGCCTTTTCAGGTACATTCAACCACCATAGGCAATATCGGGCTTCATATATGTTACGATGTGCTTTTCCCGGAAAGCGCTCGGATTATGGCCCTGCTTGGTGCCGATATCGTAGTCCTGTCCACGAATTTCCCTCATGGTCGCGGAGATGCGCTGAATTGCGTGGCCAGGGCAAGGACTATTGAGAACAAAGTGAACATGGTAACATCCGACCGCGTAGGTGCCGAGAGAGGCTTTAATTTTGCCGGACTGAGTAATATCGTGGATGTAACCGGGGAGACTCTCAGTATCGCCAGCCCGGACAAAGAGGAAATTGTGTATGGCGAGGTGAGCCTGGAGGCAGCACGGCAAAAACACCGCGTGTTCATACCTGGCGAGTGGGAAATAGATAATATAGGCCATCGCCGGCCGGAAATTTACGGTGTCATCACCCAGAAGAAGTAAGAAAGCAGCGCGCTCTTTGAAAGCGCCTATTCCTCGATGGCTATAGCTCTGGTCGGCGAACCTCCGGCCCCTTCGATGGGAAGCGGAAGCGCCATGAAATGGACGCGGTCTCTGGTGATCAGGTGCAGGTTGCATAGGTATTCTATGACCAGGATGCCTTCCTTGAAAAATGCGTGGTGTGTGGTATTTTCCTCGGGCGTATCCTGGTACTGCGGGTCGGAAAGCTTCTTTCTTAAAACATAGTCGGGGGGGTAGTCATAGCCCACCGCTTTGACTTTTTGCCCTACCAGCCATTCACAGGCTTCAAGTGACGTATAGGGAGACCTGGCCCAGAAATCCCGACTCATGTAGTCACATTTCAGGGGCCAGTCGGTACGAAGCAAGACAATATCGGTCGGCTTTATATGCTTGCCCTTTTCTTCCAGGTCCTCTGCGGTAACGGCATCATTTTCTCCCAGGTGAGAAAGATCGACAACTGCCGCTTCTCCCATGAACCTATCCGGTGGCACTTTTTCTATGGAAAGATCATCAGGCAGGAAATGTAACGGCGCGTCGACGTGAGTAAAGCCGTGGAGATTGAGCTCAATGGACTGGAGCAGGAAGTGATAATCATCGAACGTGCGCTGCGCCTGCAATTTGGCTGACCAGCGCCAGTGGTCTCTGACCGGGAGCGTCAGGTCAATAAGTTTCATGATGATAATTTACACCCGTTAGGATTGTGTATATGAATAGTACTATAGGTCAAGGAGTACTGGCAATAGCCAAGATACAATTGTCATTCTCTATTCAGCTCGTTAATAATGCTTTCGTAGTAGTCCAGCGATTCAGGGTTTACCAGGGAATCCCGGTTCGAGACGGGTTTTCTGTTTATGATGTTAGTGACGGCAGCTTCAACCTTCTTCATATTGAAAGTATAGGGGATGTCCGGGACGGGAATAATTCTGGCCGGAACGTGCCTCGGGGAGGCATTATCGCGCAGTGTTTTATTAATCTTATGCTTTAATTCCTCGGTTAAACTGAATCCGTCTGCCGGCTTAACGAAGAGAATGATACGCTGGTCGCCTTTCCAGCTTTGTCCAATGGCAAGGCTGTCGGCAACCTCCTCCAGTTTTTCCACCTCCCGGTATATTTCCGCGGTGCCAATGCGCACCCCCGACGGTTTCAGGATGGCGTCGGAACGACCGAAAAAAGTTATTCCTCTGGTGGCGCTGGATAGCATAACGTAATCACCATGACGCCATACGTTCGGGTAGGTATCGAAGTAGGTTTCTTTATACTTCTCACCGTCCGGGTCGTTCCAGAAATAGAGCGGCATAGATGGCGAAGGGGCTTCGCAGACAAGCTCTCCCGTCTGGTCATAAACCGGCCTGCCATTTTCATCATAGCATCTGACCTTCATTCCCAGGGCTGCTCTCTGAAGTTCGCCGGCAAACACGGGAAGGGTTGGGCTACCCTGCGCGAAGCAGCCACTGATGTCTGTGCCTCCAGAAATAGAATTAAAATGAAGGTCTTTTTTAATAGCCTTATAAACGTATTCGAATCCTTCAGCGGAAAGGACAGAACCCGTTTGTGATATCTCTCGCAACGACGTTAGGTCATACTCGCTTCCAGGGTTGAGCCCCTGGCTTTTCAAGTAGTTGATATAACTGGCGCTGGTACCAAAAATGGTTATTTTTTCGTCCTGCACCAGTTTCCACATGGCACCGGGGTCTGGGTAACCGGGATTGCCATCATATAGCACTATGGCTGGCCCCACGGCCAGGGAGCTTAGCAGCCAGTTCCACATCATCCAGCTGCAGGTGGTGATGTAGAAAATCTTGTCGTCCCGCTTCAGGTCGGTATGGAGTATCAGCTCCTTCAGGTGATTGATGAGGACGCCGCCTCCGCTCTGCACCAGGCACTTTGGTTTCCCGGTCGTTCCGGAAGAAAACATGATAAACGAGGGATGCTCGAAAGGCAGTTGTTCAAACTGAATCTCCGGTTGCTTCTCCACCGCCAAAAATCGTTCATAATGCACTGAGTTGGGGATAGGCTGGATATCCGGTCTATCCGTGGCATAAGAAACTACGATGACTTTCTCCAGGGAGGGGATTTCTCTGGCAACCTGAGTGGCATTGGCCAGAGAGTCTATAGTTTTCCCTTTGTAAAAATAGCCATCGACGGTGAAAAGGACCTTCGGTTTAATTTGGCCAAGGCGGTCAAGGGTTGCCTGTGCTCCAAGGTCGGTGGCACAGGAAGACCATATGGCACCAATGCTGGTGGCAGCCAGCATTGCGATGGCCGTTTCTATCAGGTTGGGCATATAGGCGGCCACCCTGTCCCCCGGCTTAATGCCCATATCACGCAGGGATTTAGCCAGGCGGGCTACGGAATCATAAAGTTCCGCGTAGGTAATTCGGTCAGTTTTTTTGTTTTCTCCTCGAAACACGAAGGCGATATGATTGTCCCGGTATCTTAAGAGGTTCTCCGCGAAATTCAACCTGGCACCGGGAAACCATTTTACCCCGGGGAACCGGCTTAAATCATCGACCACTGCATCGTAGTGACGGGAAGCCCTGATGTCCGAAAATTCCCACATAGCTGCCCAGAAATCACCTATCTTATCGACTGACCAGTCATAAAGGGCATCATAGGCATCGATTTTAAGAGCGTATCTGTCGTTGACAAAGCGAATAAACCGGGTTATATTGGCCTGATTTATCCGGCTCTGAGAAGGAGTCCACAGCAGATTGCCCATAATATGCTCCTCTTGATTGGCTTGTTCTTTAGATACTGAATTCCGCGCTGTTAAGGAATATCCATCGCATTGAGAGATAAGTATAAGTCCCCGCTTAAATCGTTGTCAATTTATGGTGTTTGAACAGGCGTGGGGCTTAACGCTAAAATTGATTGCGGGTGATATCAGACGATGTTATAGTAAGCGAAACGGTTAAATCAGGCTCGAAACGGAACAGATATGCTTAAATCAATCGTGGCTCTGGTAAGATGTGATACGTATGATAGCCAACAGGTATGCGAGGCAGTCGAGACAGGGGTTGACCTGCTCGGCGGCATATCCCGTTTCGTTAAACCCGGTGAGAAAATAGTCATCAAACCGAACGTGCTGTTCGGCGTCAATCCTCAGAGGTGTGTATCGACTCATCCCTCGGTATTCAGGGCTGCGGGCATACTGCTGAAGAAAGCCGGCGCTACTCTCTGTTGCGGTGACTCTCCGGGCTTTGGCCGGTGCGAAGGCAATATGAAAAGGGGTGGTTTGAAGGCGGTGGCCGATGAACTCGGAATTGAGCTGGCCGATTTCGACAAGGGCAAGGCCGTTTCCCATAAAGAAGCACTTTTAAATAAAAGGTTTGTTCTTGCCAACGGAGTCCTGGAATCAGACGGCCTGGTAAGCCTGCCAAAGCTCAAAACTCACGGCCTGACGAGGTTGACCGGGGCAGTAAAAAATCAATTTGGCTGTGTCCCCGGTATTCTGAAGAGCCAGTTTCATGTCAAGATGGCAGACCCGTACGAATTTGCTACCATGCTCGTCGACCTGACCACGCTGGTAAAACCGCGCCTGTATATTATGGACGGTATCATGGCTATGGAAGGGAACGGGCCAAGGAGCGGTAAGCCCAGAAAGCTCGGTGTCCTGTTGTTCTCCAGTGACCCCGTTGCCCTGGACGCCGTAGCCTGCAAAATCATCGATCTGGACCCGGCATTTGTGCCGACCTCGGAACCGGGAGAGAGGGCGGGGCTCGGTACCTGTCGTTACGATAACATTGAAATTGTGGGCGAAGCCATAGAATCGTTTATTGCCCGGGACTTCGATGTCGTACGCAAGCCACCGGTTGTGATACGCCACCGCTCGATGAGGGCATTCCTCAAGAATCAAATATGCCCGCGGCCGACTATCGATGAAGCGATTTGCACCAGTTGTGGTATATGTGTTGAGGTATGTCCGGTTAAACCGAAGGCGGTCGACTGGCACGACGGTGATGAATCCAGACCGCCTGCGTTCAAATATGACCGCTGTATTCGATGCTACTGCTGCCAGGAACTGTGCCCGGAGGGAGCCGTGACCATACGGGAAACGCTGCTGGGCAAGCTCCTTTTCCGTTAACCCGAGGAAGCTGATCCCGATTTATTGAAAGCAATCGGCTATTGCTTTAGAATGCGTTTAAAAGGCCAAAAAGTGCTGCGGAATTCGAACGGCTGCGGAGGTAGAAACCAATGAGATTGAAAGACAGGGTGGCCATTGTTACCGGTGGTGGTGCCGACATAGGACGCGCTATTTCATACGCTTTCGCCGCCGAAGGAGCTGTGGTTGTGGCGGCGGCGCGCAACTTTTCCAGAATAAACGAGGTGGCGGAAGGTATCAAAAGTAAAGGGGGAGACGCGAAGGCAATACAAACTGACATTTCCAGCGAAAGCCAGGTAATAAATATGGTGAAGGAGGCCCTGCAGCAGTATGGCCGGATCGACATACTGGTTAACAACAGCGGTGTTCCCGGCCCAACGGCCAAAATCGCTGACATGAACCTGGATGAATGGAATGAAGTGCTGGCCGTCAATCTCACCGGTACCATGCTGTGCTGTAGAGAAGTGCTAAAGAATATGGAGGCCCGCCGGAGCGGCAACATTATCAATATTGGCTCCGAAGGCGGCAGGTCCGGATTTCCCCTGAGAAGCCCGTATTGTGTCTCCAAAATGGGCATTATCGGTTTTACGGAGACACTGGCTATTGAAGCGGGAGATTACAATATTCGCGTCAATTGCATCAGCCCGGCGGCGGTGCGTGGAGAGCGTGTAATCAACATGTCAAAAGCCAAGGCTGAAGCGGAGGGTATTTCACCTGAAGAGGTACTGGCAAGGCTTACCAGAAATTACTGCCTGAAAAGACCGGCGGAAACATCAGAGGTGGCTGCGGCTGCGGTGTTTTTAGCTTCCGATGAATCAAGCGCTATCACCGGCCATACGCTGGTGGTCAACTGCGGTGCGCACATAGACCATTATTAAGTTTACATAATATCAATAACTGGAGGAGCGAGATAATGTCGGAAAAGGTGCCAACTTATGAAGAAGCGCAGTCCCTGCTGAATGAATTCGTGAAGAGCGATAGCCTGCTCAAACATTCTTACGCCGTTGAAGGAGTGATGCGCTACATGGCACGGAAACTGGGAGGGGATGAAGATAAATGGGCTGTCATCGGGCTGGTACACGACCTGGACTACGAAGCGTTTCCGGAGCAGCACTGTGCCAAAGCACAAGAGATATTGCGCGGGAGAGATTGGCCGGAGGAGTACGTGCGTGCGGTTGCCTCCCACGGATGGGTTCTATGCAACGATATTGAGCCGCAGACCGACTTGGAAAAGGTTTTGTATGCCGTCGAAGAGCTTACCGGGCTTATCAGCGCCGTCGCCATCATTCGGCCGTCGAAGAGCGTCATGGACCTGGAAGTGAAATCCGTGATGAAGAAATGGAAAGACAAGTCATTCGCCGCCGGTGTCAACCGTTCCGTGATTGAAAAAGGAGTGGCGATGATGGGCGTGGAACTGCCGGCCCTGATTAATGACGTTATCATGGGAATGCGGGAAGTTTCCGATAAAATCGGGCTCTAGCATATTACTATTCAAGGTATTTCTGCCTCTTTTCACTTCGACATATCATACAAAATGAGCGCTAAAACCGGAGGATGAAAATGAAAATAATCGACGGCCATTCCCATATGTACCAGAAACATGCCGCCACGGACAAGCTGAAGAAAAACGTCAATGATATCGATGGCTTTGATATTAATTTACTGTTGAAACGGCTGGATGAGATAGACGTATCCCATTTCCAGATAATGCCTCAGTCAATGGAGCGCATCCGGGGTATGTGACTGGGCTCGAATGAACTCTCTGCGGAAATACAAAAACTGGCGCCGACAAGAATAGTAGCCTTTGCTGCCGCCGAACCTCTGGACGCACAGGACCGCCTGAATACGAAACAGTTGGAGGAACTGGATGACCTGGTAACCAGTAAAAATATAAAGGGCCTGCTGCTGACAC
This sequence comes from Dehalococcoidia bacterium, assembly GCA_030613665.1. Taxonomy (GTDB): domain Bacteria; phylum Chloroflexota; class Dehalococcoidia; order Dehalococcoidales; family RBG-16-60-22; genus E44-bin89. Next base: position 2,654 of record JAUWLN010000067.1, on the reverse strand, counting down.
CGGGTTACGGTTACTACTACGCAAACGACAGGCGAATTTACCCTTTTTACGAGAAAGCTGTCGCACTGGATATACCCATCTATTTTCATCATTCCCACCAGTTCGGGCCTCCGAAAAACTGTCCCCTGAAGTATTGTAAGGTAACGTTCCTGGACGATTTAACGATTGATTTCCCGGAACTCAGGTTTGACGTTGAACATATGGGCTATCCGTGGACAGAAGAACTTCTGTGCATAATGGCTCGTTCCCCGAACGTCTACACCGACTTTGCCATGTTCATTGACCCTTATCTCGGTAAAGGAAGACGCCTGCTGCTGGCCAGAAACCTCGCCATGGCAAGAGAGTACGGCGTTCTCGACCGGGTATTCTATGGCTCGGACTACGTTGGTGAGAACGTTGATGAGTACCTAGATTTATTGCGGCGGGAGCTTTCATATATAAAGACGGGATTAAACCCTGACCTGCAGGCACAGGGGTACGCTCCGTTGACGGAGGAAGAAATAAACGGTTTTCTTTCCAGGAATGTCCTGGGTCTCTGGAATTTGGAACTGTAACGGAGAGATGATATTATCAATCTGGCGAACGCCGTGCCGCGTAACGGAAAGACGCTCGCGGCGCGGTAATGATAAGTGAGGTGATAAATGGGATTGTATGCTCTCCTTCAGCAAAGAGAAGAAATTAAAAAACCTATCAAAATCGGCGTCATTGGCGCTGGAACATTCAGTTCGGCTTTCCTGAGCCAGGCCAGGCCGACTCCGGGAATGCAGCTTGTCGGTGTCGCCGAGCTGGACCTGGAAAAGGCGAAGAATGTCTGTATCAAAGCAGGCTGGCCGGAAGAAGCCATCGTAACCGGAGGTTCCCCGTCCGGGATTAATGATGCTGCCGCGGCGGGAAAGGTTACGCTGACCGATAACGCGGACCAGTTGCTACAGGCAGAGATGGATGTGATTATCGAGGCTACCGGAGTCACCGAGGCCGGGACTCATCACGCGTGGACCGCCCTGGAGTCCGGGAAACATGTGGTCATGGTGAATGTTGAGACGGACGCGCTGCTGGGACTGGCACTCAAGAGAAAGGCCAGCGAAAAAGGGGTCTTATATTCGATGGCTTACGGGGACCAGCCGGCGATAATCTGCGAATTAATTGACTGGGCTCGAACGGTCGGGGCCGAAGTCGTCTGTGCCGGCAAAGGAACCAGATATCAACCCAAATACCACTATTCGACCCCGGACACGGTCTGGGAGCATTTCGGTTTTTCCGAGGAACAGCTGGCTTCCAGTAATTATAATCCTCAAATGTACAACTCCTTTCTGGACGGTACAAAATCAGCCATCGAAATGTGTGCTGTGGCCAATGCCTCCGGGCTGGTTCCGCAACAAGGCGGATTACAGTTCCCTCCAGTCGGCGTGGACAAACTACCCGATGTGCTCAAACCAAAAGCAGCGGGAGGGATTCTGGAGCACAGTGGCACGGTGGAGGTGGTGGCAAGTGAGAACAGGGACGAGACGCCGGTAAAGAATCATCTGCGCTGGGGCCTTTACGTTGTGTTCAAGGCGGTAACCGATTACATGCTGCGGTTTCTATCCTCCCACGAATCTCAAACGGATTCCTCCGGCCAGTATTCGGTGGTGTACCGGCCGTTTCACCTGATTGGACTGGAGCTTGGCATGAGTGTGGCTTCGGTGGTGCTCCGCGACGAGGCTACCGGCTCCCCCGGTTCTTTCATTGCCGACGTGGCGGCGGTGGCGAAGAAAGACCTGAAATCAGGAGATATCCTGGACGGGGAAGGTGGCTATACCGTGTTTGGTCGCCTGGTCAGGGCTGATGATAGCGTATCTCATAAGTATCTTCCCGTTGGCCTGGGCCGTGGGGTAAAGGTCATCAGGCCGGTCGCCAAGGGCTCTTTTCTTACCTATGACGACTTAGAGATGGACAGCAACCAGTTCTCCTTCAAGATTCGCCGGCAACTGGAGGAAGAATTGAGAAACACAATCAGGCGATAGCTATTTCAAAGGGGAGCGCTTGCTTTGCAGGTCGGGAGGGGTGTCCCACATCCATGTCCCTGCTTCGATTGGGATATAGGGATGCTTTGCGGCCACCTCCTCATTTAGCTCGACACCCAGTCCGGGTCTGGTCGGCGGTATTATGTAGCCGTCCTCCCACTTGATTGGCTCCTTTAAAATCTCGGTGTGAAAACCGCCCCATGTCTCTATGCTTTCCTGAATCAGGAAGTTGGGACTGCAGGTATCAATCTGGATATTGGCGGCGCCTTCTATGGGGCCACAGAACAGGTGCGGTGCTATCTGTGCATAATGCGCTTCGGCCATCCCGGCAATCGTCTTGGCTTCCATTATACCACCGACGCGTCCGAGAGCCAGCTGCAGGATTGCCGCCGCTTGCTTCTCGAGCAATTGGGTGAATTCATACACTGTCGACAACCGCTCGCCGGTGGCGATGGGAATACTGGTGAATCGGGCAACTCTGGCCATCTCGTCGACATTTTCCGGGGGTACCGGTTCCTCAAACCATAGCGGATCATATTTTTCAAGTCTCCTGGCAAGCCTGATAGCGCTGTGCGTGGTCGTCTGGCCATGGGTTCCAATAAGCAGGTCACATTTGCTTCCTACGGCTTCACGTACGCTTCTGGTGACAGC
>JAUWLN010000031.1 GCA_030613665.1 Dehalococcoidia bacterium | reverse complement strand
CTGATGGGTGTGGGCATAGGAAAACGTACTCCACAGAATCTCACTGGTTTTATGTTCCGTATCGCCTTGTGTTCTAATGTAGAGAACTCCGTCAAGAACTGGCTCTCTAGACGGTGTTCAACATTCTTTTTCTTGGTGCTAGCGTTTGGGATACGTTTCCTATCGTGATCTTTGAAAAACTTGCGAAATTCACCAGCCTTTTTACCATCCCAGGCCTCGTCTGACAGGCGTATATTACAGCGAAAATACCTTTGATTTCTTTCATAGTACCCCTTGGTACTCAGTTTGTGCTTCCCATCCTTGCATCCTTTGAGTTTTGCGACGTTTTGGCCACGATATCGCAAATCAAAATTGACAGAACTTTTGGCTTTCTGTGCCGAGGTTATATTCAAATACACCCTTAGAGGTGGCCGTTCACGGAAACGTTTACGCACTTCCTCGATGTTAGGCTTACTATCGCGGATATTGCTCGCGTAACCAGCCCAGCGTGTCCGCCATCCAGTATTCTCTTTTAGTACCCGCTGAGTTTGTTCAACAACTAACTCAAACTCTTCTTTCGACATCTCCTCCATACCTTCTGGCCACTCACTCTACTCGTAATAGCATAATTCCCTTTTTATCCTACCCTACTGACAGGAGTCGGTTCAACCAGTAGAGAAATCCCCCCTTGTCGTACCTATACTCATTCAGATTATGTTTTGTTGACTCTTGGCAAGGGGTGTATAATTACTGTTATCAAAAACACTACTTCTCTATTAAGGATAACAATGGAAAGCAACCATGGTAAGAGAAGATAAATTATCGCATAAAGAATTTGAAAGCCTTGTAGCAAAGGCCCTGGCAAGCATACCTAAGGATTTTCGCAATTTTTTGGAGAACGTGGCTGTGATGATAGAGGACGAACCCCCAGAAGATATGCCGGACGTTATGGGGCTATATGAAGGTGTCCCTCTGGTGGAACGCTCAATAGATGATTCTCTCCTACCTGATAGCATCACTCTTTATAAAGGGCCAATAGAACGTACCTGCCGTACCTCCGCCGAAATTGTAGCTGAAGTACGTCTCACCGTACTCCACGAGGTAGGGCACTTTTTCGGTTTAGAAGAATCGCAATTGGAGCAATTGTAACTGAAAAGGGAGCCCCGACCTTCTCCCGGTAGTCCTAACTTAAGAAGTGGTATCCTTTGTGGAGGCATGCAATAAATCTGTTAGAGAGTAGCTCATGCGTGTAAAAAGGCGAAGTGATGCTGAATTCTAGTTCAAAGTTGTTCAAGGCCCTGGCCAGCCCTAAGCCATCGGAAGTGAGGAAATGAAGTCGGATCCGGATTATTACACCATCCTTCAGGTGGACCCGTGTGCCGAGCCTGAGGTTATAAAGGCTGCCTATCGTAGCTTGGCAGCTAATCACCACCCTGACGTTGACCCATCGCCTGAGGCCACGGAAAGAATGAAGCTGCTCAATGCCGCCTATGCGGTGCTCTCTGATCCGGTGAAGAGGAAGGAACACGATGTGTCGCGGCTCCATGGTCAGCAACAGACGATAGAGGAAACTTCGACCACACAGTACCCCTGGTGGTTCTTGGTGACATCGGTGGGCATACTGTTACTTCTGCTGCGTTTCAACGTCAAACTTTTTCTGATAGCAGGCCTTGTGTTCCTGCTACTCTGGCTCTTAATGACCTGGCAACGTCATCGAAAGTAGCCACTATACCGCACTTGTCGCTCAACTCGGTCCACCTTAATGGACGATTAGACACATAGGGGATAGAGCCCCGCCCCCCGTCTTTCCGTCCAACAACTAAACGCTTCATAGGCTCACGCTCAAGCCGTAGCTGGCTTTGACGTTGGGTTTGACGTTCCCGCACGCTAACACCTGGCTACATTTCAACATTGTTATTGAAGTGGTCGCAAGAAAGTTGAATACCACATATTAAAAGTCCCTTTCCATGGTATCCATCGTTTTTCACCGACTTCATTCACCAAATTACCATTTGCTTCTTGCGGTGCGAACAGGAAATTTCTAACCCCTCTTTCCCGTAGTTCTCTGAGTAGATCAGTATAATCACCATCTTTTGTAATAATCACATATACGGTTTCGGACGCACTTTGCCCACAATCACTAAGGCTTTGCTGAATCAAGTCTTCGTCGAGATCCTCTTCATCTTCCCAGACTTTCCATCCCAATTTCATTAATTCATCACTCGCCGATGACTGGGACGGATGGGCGAAGGCCTTATACCTTCTGTAGGGCATTGAAGGAAATCTGCTATTTAATTCTTCCTTTATCCATGCATCTACAGCAGGAACATCAGTTGCCGACACTCCCATATTCTGAAAGTCCCACATTACTATTAGTCTTGTTCTTCCTAAACCTTTACCCTTAAAGAAGTTTGGAGTAATTCCACGTTCTACTGATAAAGAATGGATCTTAGCGAGAGCATCTGCGTCTGGAACGCTCTTATTATTTTCCCAACGCCATAGTGTATTTGGCTCAATACCGATTTGATTAGCCATTTGATTCTGAGTTAATCCCATTTGCTTTCTGACCTCCATAATACTTTCAGAAGAGAACTTGAACCTACCTGGTTTAATGGGTGTCATGTTTTCTCCTTTGCTCGACTTCATTATTAGTAACGTAATAGATATTATAAAGTCTATTCGTAGGTTTGTCAAGTAAACGGTAGTTTATACTACAATGTTGTAGGTTTTTGTGGGAAAAGGGTGAAGGGGGAGTGATAACTCTTCCATAATTTTGACGTTCACTTTGACGTTAACGGCGGGACACAGTAGGTTACCTTCAACATTATGGTTCCAAGAGAAGGTGGCCTGATGCTTTCTAGCTCTTAATCGACACTTGCCACAGCTTGTTGGCTAGCCTCAATATGTAGTCTCGATTCTCCACCTGCTCTATCCAGTCGCCGGGGATGGCATCTATGCCCAAATAGGCACCGGAAATAGCTCCCGCCATAGAAGCTATGGTGTCGGTGTCTCCGCCAAGGCTGATTGCGTATGTTACGGTTGATATGAAATTTCTGTGGTTTGATAAGAAAGAGAAGATGGCGGCAGGAACGGAATTGAAGGCTTCGACTCCATGACCAAGCTCTTCCACTATCCTGGTCTTGTCATCGGGGCAAGCCAATAGGGGTTCCATGCTGGCTATTTTGGTGCGGTAGACGTCTTTAGTGGTATAGCCGAGCAGGTTAGAAATAAAGAGCCGTACATCAAACGAACTGGCCGGTGATTCCTCTACGGCGAGTGCCACCGTTATGGCCTCTAATATCGCTCCTTCTACCCCCAAGGGATGGTGATGGGTAATTCGACTCGCATGATACACCGCTTGAATCAACCGGGCATGGTTATCCCAGAAGAATAAACCTAGCGGAGATACCCGCATCGCGGCGCCGTTGCCAAACGAGCCATCGGGATAAATGTCAGCTGCTGCCTTGTTCCATGGCCGTCCTTGCTTGATAAGCTCGAATATATTTGGTGGACCAGGGGCATAACCCCGCCAGGGCTCATTGTCGTAGTTGGCAATGAAACGCTGAACCATATGGCTACCATCGAATCCCTTGCATGCTATGAGAGACTCAGCAACACCGATGGTCATATGTGTATCATCTGTATAACTCAGGGTCGGCAACACCCTGGCCAGAACCTGGATTTCATCGCTAGAGACTTGCCTGTCTTCCTCTTCAAAATCATAGATGGTTGTGCCAATAGCTTGCCCCATAGCATCACCTATGGCAGCTCCTAATAAACATCCGAGGAACTTGCCTTTAACAATACGATTGTTCATAGACTGAAATTATAGCATCCCTCTTGCAGTCTGTGAACAAGATCAATAGAATATACTGGAAACACCTGAAACATCTATCCCTCCCTAAGCGATACCGGGATCACTTCCGTCGGTTCAGGTGGAGTTCGACTCCAGAAAAAGGAGACAGCACAAATGGAGATCATACTTGTTAAAGAGAAAGAGACCCCAGGCACTTGGAGATTCAAGGAGAACAAAGAGGACCACCCATTGACCATCTATTTAACTAAAGAGCAAGTCAAAGAACTGGGTAGTCCGGAATCCATCAAAGTCACAATAACAGCGGTATAGCGTGCCGAGTTAGAGCTATATAGCGGCAATCCAACCAAGAAGAAGCTGAGCGAACTGGGGCTGGACTTTACCATAGATGATATCTGCTGAAGCAGCTAGTGATTTACTCTGAGAGCACAGTTCTAAGAGTCCCTACCATTTGTCGAAGTGAGCTATCTCGTTTAATGGCTTCTTAATCAGTTCGCTATAGGTGATATAAGTCATATACGCCATTGGTTCACTACTAGTATAATTCAAAACATAAATAAAAGGAGGTAAAGAAAATGCTAGAGATAACAGATGTAGCCAGAGACAAAATAAATGAGGTACTAAGCGAAAATTCAGGTAAATATTTACGTATAGCAATTGAAGCAGGCTGAGGTGGCCCCCGTTTAGGATTAGCTCTGGATGAGCTAAAAGAGAATGAGGAAACAACCCAGGTAAACGGTATTGCCCTTTTAATATCTGATGAAGTTAAACCCTATTCAGATGGAAACATGATTGATTATATCCAATCAACGGACGGAGAGGGTTTCGTCATAAACAACCCCGGGCAAACGGGTTGTACGGGTTGTAGCTGTTGATATTCGCTGACTAGTGCGATGAATTCGTTATAGGAAGAATACCATTTAGGATGTCATATAATATCTAGTCTGAAAGGAGGCAAGTGGCCTCCACCTTTTAACAAGAGTGCTTTACACGCAGGAGGTCAGGCAGTCAAGAACGACTGAAAGTCAGGCGAAGCCTATATTCTTGACGGCTGGCGGAGTAGTAAGATACTTACTTAGTAAGAGAGGGGAGCTTCATCGCTCCCCTCTTGATTTTGACGTCGGCTTTGACGTTGACGTCCCGCCACAGCGAATTACAACCAACCACACCAATCGTAGTTTCGGAGGTCGTGGGACTGTACCAAACGATATGGGACACGATGGAACGGTACTTCGGGCTCGAGATTACGAAACCGCTGCTCTACCCCTGAGCTACGCTGGCCCAAGGCAAAGTATAGCATAAATACAGCTACACATTAAATTTGGTTTTTAAGCTGATAGAGAGCCCCGCAGGTTTGACACATGAGAAAGGGCAATGCTATGATTTCTTCTTGGTAGTCAACTTTATATTAATTATCAGAAAAGAGTGCGGTCATGATTAACGATTTAGTCTATGAACTGGTCCAGATTCCCGGTCCCGTCGGCTTTGAAGGTCGGGTAGCCAATCGGCTCCAAGAGCTGCTTAAAGACCTCGTTGATGAGATTTACATTGATAAGATAGGTAATCTCATCGCCAGGAAGAAAGGGACGGAGGGCAAGCGTTCGCTGGCGCTGGTCGCACATCTGGACCAGGTCAGCATGGTGGTGATGAAAGTTGACGAGTTTGTCTGGTTTGACAAGATAGGCTGGATTGACTTTGGCAATCTGCCCGGTACCCCGGTGCTCATACTCGGTGCCGAGCGGGATGTCCCCGGCGTTGTCTGTGCCAGCAGCACCGTTGGCAGCCATGAAACAGGCACCTTGTGGATAGACGTTGGCGGCCGGCAGGAGTTCGTCTCGGTGGGTGACCCCATTGTCTTCGACTGTCCGCCGCGCTGGCTTGACGATAGCAAAACGATACTGGCGAGTCAATCCATTGATGACCGGGTGGGCTGCGCCGTCCTCGTCGAGCTAGCCCGAAAGCTGACCAGGCCCCCAAAGCATGACATCTATTTCGTTGGCTCGGTTCAGGAGGAGATAGGCAGCTTTGGCGTCAGGCATTTTCTACGGCAGGTAACGCCCGACTGGTTCATTGCCCTAGACACCGGCTTCGCCCAGGATGCCAAACCCGATATCCAGCGCACGGGCCCGATGCGTACCGGACTGGGCGTGCGCCGACTCGCCTTCACCCAGCCTGCGACCCCTTACCCCGCCACGGTCAATTTCGCCAGCCCCCGTTTAAACCAGCTGTTGATTGACGCGGCTAAAAAACTGGACGTCCCATTCCACGTTGACGTAAGCACCGGGATTTGGTCCGACCATAACATTGCGTACGAGGTGAACCCGGATATTGAGTCGACTTTCATGTTTGTGGCGGCCCGGAGGTACAGCCACTCCCTCATCGAAGTAGCTGACCTGAGCAATGCCGAACGAGCGGTGGATGTCCTCTACCAGGCAATTGCCGATATGGGCAGCTGGAACGAGTGAACAGAGATGGCGAAGACAGGGCTGTTCTGGAAGAGATATGCCTTTTCTCGAACGCGACTCTTTTCCGGTGGAACTGTCTTACAGGTTAATGATTAATCAATAGTGTGTTAAAACTGTCAGATAGGCAAAAGCGGAAGGTATACGGGAGGGAGATTATTAACGATGCCGATAGATTCAAACGAAGCGGAAAAGGATGGAATTCTGACTGCCGCCAAACTGATGGCGGTCAGTGTCCGCACCGCCCCCAAAACTAGGGGTCTTGACTCGGTTAAAACGCTCGTTCTTCATGAACGAGAGGAACTGGAAAAGCTGGCCGTAACCATGGAGGAAATCTCCCGCGAGGACCCGGAAAGGCTCGCCTTCTTCAAACGAAATGCCCAGGATGTCAGGCAATCTTCCGTGGTGCTGGTCATCGGTGTGACCGGTGAGCCAAAACGGATCGAATCACCACTGAACTGCGGTGCCTGCGGCATAGACTGCCCGGCCATGGTGAAGGCGAAAAAGAGAGACCAGGGCATGATGCGCGGCCCGATGTGCCACATGCAGAGCATCGACCTGGGCATCGCGCTCGGCGTCGCGGTGAAGACCGCCAGCGACTTCGGCATAGACAATCGTATGATGTACACAATCGGTGCCGCCGCCCGGAGAAACAAGCTCATGGATGTCGACCTCGCCATCGGGATTCCGTTCTCGGCGACGGGCAAAAACCTTTACTTCACGGGTCGATAAGCGTACAAACCTGGATAAAACCATATTAGACGGCAGGAGGTAAAAATGCCCAATGTCTTTATTACCCGGAGGATAAGCCCGGAGGCTGTTGCTTTGCTCAAGCAACACGCCGAGGTTGGTGCCTGGCAAGGAGAAGAAGCATTGAGCCGCGAAGAGCTTTTCCGAAACATTGCTGATGCCGACGGCTTAGTTGTCTGGCAGGATAAGATAGACGGTGAGTTCTTAGACCATGCATCAAAGCTGAAAGTTGCTGCCCAGCGTGCCATCGGCTTCGACCTTATAGATATCGAGGAATGCGCCCGGAGAGGCGTCCGGGTGAGCAACGCACCCAGCGGCGTTGACGACAGCACCGCCGATTTCGCCATTGCCTTGATGCTGGCCTCGGCACGACAGCTCGTGGATGCAGTCAACACGACCATGAACGGGGGCTGGGAAAGATTCGGCCCTAAGGAGAGCCCGTACCTCGGCCATGACGTTTACGAGCAAACACTGGGCATAGTCGGACTGGGAAGGATAGGCACGAAAGTTGCCCGGCGGGCGCGCGGCTTCGACATGAAGATTCTCTACCACGACATCGTGCGCAGCCCGCTTGAAAAAGAGCTCGGTGTCGAGTATGTCCCCGACCTGCATAAAATGCTGGGCATGGCCGACTATGTCAGCATCCACGTGCCGCTGAACAATGAGACCAGACATCTGATTGGTGCCAGGGAATTTGCCGCCATGAAACCAACGGCGATACTGGTCAACAGCGCCCGGGGAGGACTGGTCGACCCGAAGGCACTGTACGAAGCCCTGAAGAGCAAAAAGATACACGCTGCGGCAATCGATGTTACCGAGATTGAGCCCATAGAGCCAGATGACCCGCTGCTCACGCTGGACAACATCATCATCGCCCCGCACATCGCCGGCGCTTCGGCACTGTCACGGGTGAAGATGGACGTGCTGGCAGCGGAAAACGTCATTGCGGCACTGGCAGGCAAGCCGATGCCCAGCTGCGTCAACTGCCATTTAATTAAATAAGCGGATTACACTGGGAAGGTTGTGTGGTAAGCAAAGTAGGTATAATTGCCAATCCGGCTTCCGGCAAGGACATCAGACGACTTGTCGGCTACGCCAGCATAATGGACAACAACGAAAAGACCAGTCAGCTGCGCCGGATTATTATGGGCATTGACGCCATCGGGATTGATGAAATCCTGGTCATGCCCGATTACTACGGCCTCGGTGAGCGGGCCGTGGATGGCATCGGCAGAGAAAAGTTGAACGCCAGGTTCAGCGTACTTGATATGCCGATTAGCTATACCAGCGGGGATTCCACGCGGGCTGCGGAACTGATGGGCGAACAGGACGTGGGGTGCATTGTTACCCTCGGCGGAGACGGCACCAACCGTGACGTGGCCAAGAAAAGCGGCGATATTCCACTGGTCCCGGTTTCTACCGGCACCAATAATGTCTTTCCCGTGATGGTGGAAGCCACGACGGCCGGCATCGCCGCCGGCATAACCGCCCGGAGGCTGGTTGACGGCCAGGATGTAATCAAAATCCAGAAGCGCCTCGCCGTCATCAACGACGGACGGGAGATTGACATGGCTTTAATTGACGTGGTAGTGTTGAACCAGTTATTCACCGGCGCCCGGGCCATCTGGGAGCTATCGGAAATACGGCAGATAATCTGTACCAGAGCCGACCCAATCAATTTAGGCATGACAGCCATCGGGGGTAATATACACCCCATCGGCCCTGATGACGCTCAGGGAATGTACCTCAGACTGGGCAATGGCCACCTCAAGGTAAAAGCAGCCGTGCTGCCCGGCATTATCCAGGAAATCGGAATCCAGGAATGGAAACTGCTTGAACCCGGCGATGAAGTGATGGTGGACCTTAAACCTTCGGTTATCGCGCTGGATGGAGAGCGAGAGGTCACGGTCAAGGATACCGACGAGATCAAAATCCGGCTTCAGCATGATGGCCCGCCGGTAGTCGACATCGAAAAAACCGTCCGTACGGCGGCCGAACAGGGCTTTTTCAGAAATTAAATATCAGAGAGGGAAGATATGGCAACTGAAATTAAAATACCTCGTATTGGCATGGCCGTAGCCGATGCCACCGTCATCGAATGGAAGTCAAAGGAAGGGGACAAGGTGGAAGAACGCCAGATTGTGGTGGTTATCGAGACGGAGAAGGTCATGTCTGAAGTTGAATCGCCAGGTGCAGGCCTGCTCCACATAATTATGGGCGAGGGGGAGCTGGCTGCGACCGGCCAGGTAATCGGCATGCTCGCGGAAACTGAGGAAGAACTGGCCAAGGTGCAGAAAGAGACGCCTGCGGGAAAGCCAGTCGAAGCTGCGAAGACAGCCGAACCGGTGGCCGCTGAAGCACCAAAGGACGAGGCAGCACCGCCAAAAGAAGCCGCCACGGCAACAGGTGATGAAGAACGCATCCGTATTTCGCCGGTAGCCCGGAAGCTGGCCGAGGAACACGCCATAGATATTACCCTGGTGGCTGGCACCGGCCCGAACGGCAGAATTATCCGTGAGGATATCGAAAAGGCAATCGCTGATAAAAAGACGGCACCAGTCACATCGGCAGCAGCACCGGCTGAAACCGCTGGAGAAAGAAATGTCAAACAGATCATACCGCTCACCGGCATGCGGGGAACCATCGCCGAGCGCATGCACCACAGCCTCGCCATATCTGCCCAGCTCACCGCCATGGGTGAAATAGATATGACGGAGATTGTCTCGCTGCGCAACAACCTGGTAACGCAGGAGAACACCCTCGGCACCCGTGTTACATACACTGACGTCCTCGTCTTTGCCATCGCCCGCATACTCCACAGCCACCCGAAGGTCAACGCCAGCATTATCGATAACGAGATAAAGGTCTGGGAAGATATAAATATCGGCGTGGCAACCGCCCTGGAAAACGGCCTCATAGTTCCGGTGGTGAAGCATGCCGACCAGAAGTCGCTCGCTGATATCAGCAAAGAGATAAAGCTGCTTGCCGAAAAGGCAAGGGAGAACAAACTGAGCGCCGGTGAAATCACCGGTGGCACCTTTACCCTGACCAACCTGGGGGCTCTTGGCAGCGGCTGGACCTTCGAGACCGCTATCATCAACCAGCCGGAATCGGCCATCCTGCGCGTCGGGGCGATTACCGACCGGGCCGTGGTCAGGGAGGGCCAGATTGTCGCCCGACCGATTATGACCTACAGCCTGACCTATGACCACCGCGTCGTGGACGGTGCCGTGGCCGCGAAGTTCATGTCGAGCCTGGTCAGCGCACTGGAAAACCCGGCGCTGCTTTTAGCCTGATTACAGGGCAATTCACTCAAGCGGAGGTAAATCAAAATGGAAAACATGAAAGAAGTCGCCAAAGAATTTGAAGCTAACGTGGCGCGCTTTCAAAGGGAGTGGCCCCAGCAGAGGCAGGCGTTCTCCACGCTGTCTCAGGTTATGAAAGCGCCGGGGGCGCTGGAACAGAAATACAAATACCTTATTGCCGTGGGCATTGCCGTTACCGAACACTGCCACTGGTGCATCGCAGCCAACGTGAAGGGTGCCCTGGCCCATGGTGCCACCAAGGAAGAGATAATGGAAGCCGGCTGGGTGGCCGTGCAGATGGGCGGCGGACCATCCCTGGCCTATTTGCAGCTGGTACAGCAGGCGGTTGACGACCTGGCAGAATAGAGCCGACCGGAACTAAATAAGCTATTTCGCTACTTATCGGGGGTATTCCGTGGAAGAAAGAGACCTGGTCATTATTGGTGGTGGTCCGGCGGGCTACGTGTCGGCAATCAAGGCGGCGCAGCTCGGCGGCAGAGCTACCGTTATTGAGATGGAGGCACTGGGGGGTACCTGCCTCAACCGGGGATGCGTGCCATCAAAAACACTGCTGCACAGCGTCGAGCTCTACGATACCATGAAGAAATCGGAGCAGTTTGGCATCACCGCCCAGGATGTCCGCGCTGACCTGGCCAAAATGCAGGCGCGCAAGAATACAGTTATAAAAACTCACGTATCAGGCGTGGAAAGCCTGCTCAAAGGGAATAAGGTGGAGATAATCGGCGGTCGCGCCAGGTTACTCCCCTCCCTTCAGGTGGAAATCGAGAGCGGAGGGGGGCAGAAGCAGGTCATTCAGGCACAGAAGATAATACTGGCTACCGGCGGCAAGCCCATCACCCTGCCCATTCCAGGTGCGGACAGCCCATCCGGCATCATAAGTGCCGAAAAAATCCTCAACCTGGAAAGCGTCCCCAAAAGCATGATTATGATTGGCGGCGGGGTTATCGGCCTGGAGATGGCCACCATCCTGGCCAAGCTTGGCTGCCAGGTAAGTGTGGTGGAGATGCTGCCCCACATCTTGCCCCTGGAAGACGCCGAACTGACCGCCATACTGGCCAAAGCACTCCAGGACGACGGCGTTCAGCTCTATGAAGGCACGAAGGTATTAAAGATAGAAGACAGCGCCGGCGGCAAGTCTGCCACCATCTCGGACGGCAAAACGGAAGGGAAGCTGGAGGCGGAAGTGGTCGCCATCGCCGTGGGGTACCGACCGAACACCGATGGCATGGGGTTTGAGGAAGCCGGCATAACGATAAACAAGGGCGCCATTCAGGTTAATGAACGCATGGAGACCAGCGTCCCGGGTATTTACGCCGCGGGAGATGTCTGCGGCGGCATAATGCTCGCCTACGTGGCTATGGAAGAGGGAATCATCGCCGCCGAAAACGCCCTGGGTCAAAGCACGACCATCGATTACGATGTAGTGCCAAGATTTGCACACAGCCTCATGGAACTGGCCAGCGTCGGCCTCACCGAAGAAGAAGCCAGGACGCAGGGCCATGAGATAAAAATAGGGCGGTTTCCCTTCGCCGCCAACAGCATCGCCACCATACTGGGGGAGCGACGCGGCCTGATTAAAATCATCACCGAGCCGAAGTACGGCCAGATTCTCGGGGTCCATATCCTCGGTCCGCGGGCCACCGAGCTTATCGCCGAAGCCACGCTCGCCATGAAGATGGAAGCCACCGTGCCGGACATCGTTGCCACCCTGCATGCCCACCCCTCCCTCTCCGAGGCCATGCATGAGGCAGCCCTCGATGTCACCGGCGAGACAATACATTATCCATCGAAGAACAGGTAGAAAATACCGTGGGGTAAAGTATGCGGTGTGTAGTTCGCCAACCGGGACAGATTGCATATCAAGAGGCCTATGAGCTGCAGAAAGAGCTGCTTGAGGAGAGAGTGAAAGGCCAGATAGCCGATACGTTGCTTCTCCTTGAGCACCCGCCTACCATCACCGTGGGCAAAGCGGGCAAGCTGGAAAACGTCCTCGTGTCACCGGCAGAGCTGGCCGGCGCGGGCGTGTCTTTAATCTTAACCGACCGCGGCGGTGACGTTACCTATCATGGCCCCGGCCAGATTGTCGGCTACCCCATCCTCGACCTGCGGGAGCAGAATCGTGATGCCCACCAATACGTCCACAATCTGGAAGAAGTGCTCATCAGGACGCTGTCCGACTACGGCATTGAATCGGAGCGTGACCCCGGCCACGCCGGCGTCTGGGTGAACGATGAAGAGGTTGCCGCCCTCGGACTCAGCATCCACAGGTGGATTACCATGCACGGCTTCGCCCTGAATGTAAACACTGACCTCAACCATTTTTCACTTATAAACCCCTGCGGTTTCACCAGTAAAACGGCAACCTCAATGGCGCGCCTGCTCGGATATGAGCTACCCACAGGCGAAGTGACCGCGCGTTTGCTGTCCCATTTCGCCGAGGTCTTTGAGGTTGAACTGAAATTCGCGGACGACTCACTCGCGGAAACTTATGATGAGAAGAAGACTGCCACCCTGGTTCAAACAGAGGCTCGCTGACCCCGGCGTCATGTCATCCATGCATGGCTTGCTGGACGGGCTGAATCTCCACACAATCTGCCAGAGCGCGCTATGCCCGAACATCGGAAAGTGCTTCACGGCCGGCACCGCCACGTTTCTCATCCTGGGAGACGTGTGCACCCGGCGCTGCACTTTCTGCGCGGTAAAGAAGGGCTTTCCCGGGCCCGTTGACGAAGCAGAGCCGGAACACCTGCTTGAGGCAGTGCAAAAACTCGGGCTGAGCTATGTCGTCATCACCTCCGTCACCAGAGATGACCTGCCCGATGGCGGTGCTTCTCAGTTCGCCCGAACGGTCTCCCTGCTCCGGGAAAATGCGGCCGATATCATGGTTGAGGTCCTCGTACCCGACTTCCGCGGTTCGGAGGAGGCTATCCGGATGGTGGTTGAATCCGGCCCGCAGGTCTTCAATCACAACGTGGAAACGGTTCCCCGCCTCTACCTCGAAGTGAGAGCGGGAGCAGATTACGCCCACTCTCTGGAGCTTCTCTATCTGGTAAAAAAAATCGACCCGGAAATCACCACCAAGTCCGGACTCATGCTGGGGCTGGGCGAGAGCACCGAAGAAGTCGTCGAGGTAATGCGCGACCTGAGGGAAGCGAATTGCGACCTGCTGACCATCGGGCAATATCTCCAGCCTTCCGCTAAACATCACCCGGTAATCAGGTTTGTCCCTCCGGAGGAATTCGCCGAGTATGAAACCATCGGCCGGGAGATGGGGTTCGCCGAGGTGGCCTCGTCGCCTCTGGTCAGGAGTTCCTACCGGGCGGCCGAACTTTTTGATAAGGCACAAGCCTGAAAAGAACCGTTTTTTTATTTAATTCTAATAAGGCGGCACAAAAGGAGGTTTTTATGAGAAAGAACCGATTGAGAGAGCTTCTGAACGCCGGGAAGCCAACCATTGGTACCCATGTTATCACCACTTCGCCCGAGATTATAGAGGTTATCGGGCACTCCGGCTTATTTGATTACATCGAGATGAGCGGAC
>JAUWLN010000009.1 GCA_030613665.1 Dehalococcoidia bacterium | reverse complement strand
CCTGACGCTTCCCTGGATATCATTAATACTGGCGGGGCTGGGAATTCTGCTCGCCTACGCCATGTACAGCAAATCGTGGCTTTCAGCAGAAAGAATTGGCGGTATGTTTAAACCGCTCTACACATTGTTCTACCGCAAATACTGGTTTGATGAACTCTATGAAAACCTGATCGTGAGAAATGCCCTGCTCAAAGGGATTTTCGCCGCCTTTGAGCAGTTTGATAACCGGGTCGTGGACGGGGCGGTCAACGGCGTGGCCAATGGTACCATCGCCAGTGGCAGAGCTATGCGGCATGCCCAGACCGGACAGCTACAGCTCTACGGGCTGTTCATCGGCATCGGTATACTGGCGATTATTTTCGCCGTTTATTTCTTTGGCTAAATAAAAAGAAGAAAAGGAGTTTGCCTTGTTGGGTTCGGGCTATCTGACAACGATACTCTTCCTGCCTGCGGCGGGCGCGGTGCTCATTGCCTTTGTGCTGAGCGATCGTGAGCGGGCTATCAGATGGACGGCGGCTCTCTTTACTTTCGTGCCCTTCGCTCTGTCCGTTATCCTCTTTGCCCTGTTTAACCGGTCGCCTGAAGCCGCTGGCCTGATTCAGTTCGAGGAGAAAGTGCTGTGGATTGCCCCGATTAACGCCCATTACCATCTGGGGGTGGACGGCCTGAGCCTGCCAATGGTGGTGCTCACCGCCTTCCTGGGCTTCCTGGCGGTTCTCATCTCCTGGAAGATTAACCTGCGGGTACGAGAGTACTTCGCCTGGCTGCTTCTCCTTGAGACCAGCATCCTCGGCGTTTTCCTTTCGCTCGACCTGCTTCTCTTCTTCATCATGTGGGAGATAGAGGTCATCCCGATGTACTTCCTGATAAATATCTGGGGGGCAGGGCGCAAGGAGTACTCGGCAATCAAGTACGTCCTGTACACACTCTTCGGCAGCGCTTTCATGCTGGCCGGTATCCTGAGCCTGTATTTCACCACCGGCAGCCTTAGTATGCTGGAAATCGGCAACCAGGGCCTCGGCATGGTGCAGTCCATCATGCCAGCGGCGGCCATCTTCTTCCTGCTGCTCATCGGCTTTGCCATCAAACTGCCGGTCTTCCCGTTCCATACCTGGCTGCCCGATGCCCATACTGACGCGCCGACGGCGGTCAGCGTCATGCTGGCCGGCGTGCTCATCAAGATGGGCGGTTACGGCATGATTCGACTTTGCGTCACCATGTTTCCGTCGGTAGCACAGCAGTTCGCCGTGTTACTGGTCATACTGGCGATAATAGGCGTGCTCTACGGTGCCGCCGTCACCCTGCGGCAGACCGATTTCAAGCGGCTCATCGCGTACAGCAGCATCAGCCACATGGGCTATGTTTTACTGGGCATCTTTGCTCTAGGCAAGGTCAGCCTGGTCGGGGCTGCGCTTCAGATGTTCAGCCACGGAGTGGTTACCGGCCTGCTCTTCGCCATGGTGGGGCTGATAATTCACAACACACACGAGCGTGACCTTCGAAAACTCGGCGGCCTGGCAAGACAGGTGCCCGTAATCACCGTGGTCTTCTCCATCGCCGGACTGGCCTCTCTGGGACTGCCGAGCACCAGCGGCTTCGCCGCCGAATTTCTGGTCTTCGTCGGCAGCTTCTCCTCGACTACCGTGCCCTGGATTCAGGGCTACACCATTCTGGGCGTGCTCGGCGTGGTGGTCACCGCCGGTTATATCCTCTGGATGCTGCAGCGGGTTTTTTACGGCCCGCCGCTGGAACAGTACAACGGCACAGCTGATGCCGATACTCTGGAGAAAGTATATATGTTCGCCTTTATAGCGGTGATAATGCTGGTGGGTATCTATCCAGCCATCATCACCGATGTGTTCAAGCTCGGCATTTCGCCCATTGTGGGACTGCTGGGTGGATAAAATGATGACAAGGAGTATATATTGAACCTGTCCCTGTTCATACCGGAAATAGCCCTGGCAGCCACTGCGATCATCGTTATCCTGCTCGATTTATTCGTCGGGCAGAAGCGGTGGCTGGTTCAGGTCAGCATTTCCGGGCTGGTGATTGCGGGCGGCATTACCATCGCCATGTGGGGCGGCAGCTACCCGGCCATCTTCAGCAACATGCTGGCCGTGGATAACTTCGCCCTTTTCTTCAAGGTGCTCTTTCTGGGCGTTGCCTTCCTGGTGATTCTCTCTTCCACCGATTACGTCGGCAAGTTCTCACGTTTTCAGGGCGAATACTACGCCCTGGTGCTACTGGCCACTCTGGGCATGATGTTGATGGCCGCCGCCACCAATCTGATTGCCATCTATATTGCGCTGGAACTGGCCAGCATCTCCCTCTATGCACTGGTCGGCTTCCTGAAAGACAAAAAGTCCAGTGAAGCATCGTTAAAATACCTGCTGCTC
Organism: Dehalococcoidia bacterium; assembly: GCA_030613665.1. Taxonomy (GTDB): domain Bacteria; phylum Chloroflexota; class Dehalococcoidia; order Dehalococcoidales; family RBG-16-60-22; genus E44-bin89. Next base: position 16,402 of record JAUWLN010000009.1, on the reverse strand, counting down.
GGAGCGGTTGCTTCGGCGGTGCTGCTCTACGGCATGGCGCTGATCTTCGGCTTTACCGGCAAGACACAGCTGGGTGAAATTGCCCAGGTTATCCAGGCGCTGCCACCGATGACACTCCTGGCCAGCCCCGGACTGCTTCTGGGCATCGTGCTGCTTGTCGCAGGGCTCGGCTTCAAGATTGCCGCCGTTCCCTTCCATATGTGGGTGCCTGACGTCTACGAGGGAGCCCCAACCCCAATCACCGCCTACCTGTCCGTGGCCAGCAAGGCGGCCGGCTTTGCCATTATCATGCGGGTTTTCTTCTCCGCCTTTGGCTTGCCCGATTGGCTGAGCTTGAACTGGGGGTATATATTTGCCGTGCTGGCCGCAATCAGCATGACCGTCGGCAATATCCTTGCCATACCACAGGCCAATATCAAACGCATGCTCGGGTACTCAAGCATCGCCCAGGCCGGATACCTCATGGTGGGGCTGGCTGCCATGGGCGTGGCATCGGCTGATAATATTCTCGGACAGAGCGGCGTACTTTTCTTCCTTGCCAGCTACGCCTTCACCAACATGGGCGCCTTCATCGCCATCATCGCCATATCCAATAAACTTGACAGCGACCTCATTGACGATTATTCCGGTATGGGAAAGCGGGCTCCGTTGCTGGCGCTGGCACTGACACTCTGCCTCATCTCGCTGGTAGGCATGCCGCCGGCGGCAGGCTTTATGGCCAAGTTCTATATCTTCAACGCGGCGATGCAGCAGGGGATGATATGGCTGGTGATAATCGCCGTCATCAACAGCGTTATTTCCGCCTACTACTATCTGCGCGTGGTCAAGGTGATGTGGCTGGGTGATACCGCCTCCGTAGGAAAAGTTTCCTCCTCCGGAGCGTTACGACTGGCCCTGTTCCTGTGCTGTCTTGGCGTGCTGCTGCTGGGTATCATTCCGGGTAGCGCGATGAGGCTGGCTCAGCTCGCCGCCTATATCTTCGTTTACTAACCGCGCCGTTCATCTGCTGGCTTTTGTTCTGCCGTTTCTCGCCTGACGAATACGACGAGCACGGTAGCCGCCAGCATCACCACCACCCCCACCAGGAACGAAAGGGAATAGCTCTGTCTTAAATCAAATATGAGGCCGCCGACAACCGGACCTATGCCCGCTCCAACGCTAAAACCGAGTTCAAGTACGCCAAGAACGGCCCCTATCCGACCGAGGCCAAAGGTCTCCCCGACTATCGCCGCCATCGCCGGTCCCATCCCTCCCCAGGCAATCCCGAAAATAAGCGCAAAGATGTAGAACATCCACAACTCTCGCGACCAGAGCAGCCACACCAGGGCAATAATATGAAGCAGGGTACATATCATCGCCGTTTTTTTTCGGCCCATTCGGTCTGATGCCGTCCCTAAAAGCAACCTGCCGACGAGAGCCGCCCCACCCGCCATGCTGAGAACAGTCGCTGCTTCCACCGGGGAAAATCCGAGGTCGGTAATATGGGGCACCAGATGGGTCAGGATGATAAATAAAGCCACCGCAAAGAAGAGAAAGATAAAGAGGAAGAGCCAAAAGCTTCTGGTTCGAAACGCCTGCCACGGGGAAAGATAGTCCTCCACAACGAAGGGCTTCTCATCCCGGGTGATATCCTGGGAGAATCCGGCTCCGTCGGGCAGCATGCCGATTTCCTGCGGGTCTCGCTTTAAAAGTCGGGATAACGGTAGCACCACCACCCAGGCGATGGCACCAAGAACAGTGAACGCCATCCGCCAATCAAAAATAGAGAGCAAATAGGTAGCAAACGGTGCCACCACCAGCGGGCCCATCCCGGCACCCATGCTGGCAATGCCCAGAGCCAGACCTCGTTTCTTTTCAAACCAGCGGGAGACGGTTGACATTACCATCATGTAGATGGCGCCGGTTCCCATCGCCAGCAGCAGGCTGTAGGTAAAGAAAATCTGCCAGAGGGCGGTGGTCTGTCCGGTGAGCAGCAGGCTGAGGCCGGTGCAGATGCCCATCAGCAGGAAAACGATTCTGGGGCCAAACCGGTCCAGGGCCCAGCCGGCCAGAACGGTGAAAATGCCGCCCATCGCCATCTGCGCGGAGAAGATGGCTGACGTGGCCGCCCGACTCAATGCAAACTCGCTCTCCAGTGCCTTGAAGAAAACGCCGAAGGAGAAACGAACCCCCCAGATAGCCGTACCGGTGATACAAAAGGTAGCCACCACCACCCAGCCATAAAATATCCTGTCTTTAAATTTTGATAAAAACATTAAATTCTGCTGCTATTGATGATGCGACGTAGTCGCTCTCCGCCTCACCATGGTAACCAGCAAGGTAGCCACCAGCATAGCCACGGCTGCGATTATAAAGGCTACCGTGTAATTGCCTCTGACATCGAAGGTATACCCCCCGAGCGCTGCCCCGAGCGCTGCCCCGATGCCAAAGCCGATTTCCAGCAATCCCAGTACGGTACCGATATTCTTCACGCCAAAAGTGTCACTGATCAGTGCTGCCCCGCTGCAACCAAAACCACTGGAGAAAAAGCCATAAACGAGCGCAAATACATACAGGCCCGACAGGCTCTGCGCCCATATCAGCCAGGCTATCGCCACCGCTTGAAGCAGCGTGCTGACCATGAATGCTATTTTCCTCCCTATCCTATCGGAAGCGATGCCTATTAATAATCGGCCCGGGATGGAAGCGGCGCCGAGGAGGCTGAGCACGGTGGCCGCTTCGATTGGCGAAAAGCCGATGTCCGTAACGTGGGGAACAAGGTGGGTAAATATGAGAAAGAGACAGGCAGCAAATAGAAACCAGATAAACGCAAAAACCCAGAAATTACGATTCTGAACGATGGACAGGAAAGGGTGCTGAGCCGACGGCGAAGTCTCTGTTTCAGGCGGTGGCTCAGCATCGCCGATTTTCGCCCCATCAGGCAGAGAGCCGATCTCACGCGGGTCTCTCTTCAATAACCGTGTTAATGGTACCGCTACTACCCAGGCAAGCAGCCCTATCACCAGATAGGCGGTATGCCAGCTGTAACTGGTGATGAGATAGGTAGCAAACGGCGCCATGACCATTGTCCCCAACCCTATCCCCATGCTGGAGAGACCCAGCGCCAGCCCCCTCTTTTTATCGAACCATCGAGAAACGGCCGACATCGGCACAACAAAGAGAGGCCCGGTGCCCATAGCCATCAACAGGCTATAGGTGATGAACAGCTGCCAAAAGGCATTGGTCAGGCTGGTCAGCACCAGGCTCAGGCCGGTAAAGACCGTCATGAGCAGGACAACACGTCTCGGTCCATAACGGTCCAGAGCCCAGCCGAAAAAGAAAGAGAAGAGACCAGCCAGCAGCAAGTTCGCCGAAAGTATGGCCGAGGTTGTCGTCCGGGTAAGGTTGAATTCAGCTTCAATCGACTTAAAAAACACGCCGAAGGAAAAATGTATGCCGTAGAGCGTAATGCCAATCACCAGAAAAACAGCCACCACCACCCATCCGTAAAAGAGCTTGTCTGTAGATCGCCAGAGATTCCGCAATGTTCAGTCCTTCCCCATCGCTCAAAGAACAGAAATAATAGCCCCGATGGCTATAAGAATGATTTTCAACGTCACTTTTCACCTCGAATCCAATAATTATAGTTGATATTTCGTTTATTGAGCAATGTTCGCCTTCACGGAATCAGTTGTCTGCGGACAAGCATAAAGCCAAAGGACAAAGACTGGACAAGAAACGAGGCCGGTCTGTGAATTATTTTGTCATGTGACGCTCAAATTCATTCCTTTTTACCCTTTATGGCTATTGACAACAAGCACTGAATAGTTTATTCTTGCTACTAATCTTAATAAACTAAAAAGGAGGGTAGTCATGGAGGCATATTGTGTGAAGTGTCGTGCCAAGAAGGAAATGAAAGACGCCAAGGCAATCACCATGAAGAATGGCAAGCCGGCCACTCAGGGTGTATGTCCTTCCTGCGGCACAAAAATGTTCCGAATTGGCAAAGCCTAAATTAACTTATTTTTCGACGTCGAAGATATAAGGGAGACTGGATAGTTTACAAATGATTATCCAGTCTCTCCGCTTTTTAGAGCCCCTCCATCGAACGAAGGCTGGCCTGTTGACGAGCCTCGGTCAATTGAGCTAGACTAATGTGGTGAACTACAAGGGAGGAGCGCTTTTTGAGAGGGGTTAATGCCCCTCTTTTCACATCACTTCTTTTCTTTGATTCATTCACTGCCTGCTCCGGCGCTTGAATAGCGCTCTGGCAACGGAGGCTGCATGATAGACAGGTACAACCCGCAGGAAATCGAAAGGAAATGGCAACAGCGCTGGGATGATGACCAGCTCTACCGGGTCAGCGAAGATGACCCGAGACCGAAATACTACGCGCTGACCATGTTTCCCTACACGTCCGGCGACCTTCACATCGGGCACTGGTATGCCATGGCGCCTTCAGATGTCCACGCCCGTTTCAAGCGCTTGCAGGGCTATAACGTGCTCCACCCCATGGGTTTTGATGCTTTCGGCCTCCCCGCCGAGAACGCCGCCATCAAACGCGGTATTCATCCTTTCACCTGGACGATGCAGAATGTTGAAAACATGCGTCGCCAGCTCCGCAGCATCGGCGCTATATACGATTGGAGCCGGGAAGTGGTCACCTGCCTGCCCGAGTTTTACAAATGGACGGAGTGGTTTTTCCTGAAGCTATACGAAGCCGGCCTGGCCTATCGGGGCAAAGCGCCGGTGAACTGGTGCCCCAAGTGCCAGACGGTGCTCGCCAACGAGCAGGTATTGGATAGCGGTTCCTGCGAGCGATGTAATACCATGGTTACCCGTCGCGACCTTGAGCAGTGGTTCTTCCGCATCACCAAATATGCCGATGAAATGTTGAGCTTCGACGGTATTGACTGGCCGGAGCCCATACGAATTATGCAGCGAAACTGGATAGGCCGCAGCGAGGGAACGGAGATATTTTTCGCCCTCGACCACCCGGGCACACCAGAGAAAGAAATCCGGGTGTTTACCACCCGTCCGGACACCATTTATGGCGTTACCTTCATGGTGTTCGCGCCCGAGCATCCACTGGTCTCCGTGCTGACCACGCCGGAGAAAAAGACCGAGGTTGACGCCTACATCGAGAGGTCAAGACGTTTAAGCGAGATAGAGAGACTGTCCACTGAAAAAGAAAAGGACGGAATCTTTATCGGGTCGTACTGCACCAACCACCTGACCGGGGAGAAGGTTCCCCTCTGGATTGCCGACTACGTGCTTTTAAGCTACGGCACGGGAGCAGTGATGGGCGTGCCGGCTCACGACGAGCGTGATTTCATCTTCGCGAAAAAGTACGATATCCCCATACGCGTGGTAATCGCACCGCCGGACTGGCAGGGTGGAGAACTGGAAGAGGCCTATATTGAAGAGGGAACCCTGGTGAACTCTGGGCAGTTCAACGGCCTGCCCAGCAGGCAGGGCATTGAGGCCATCTCGGATTTTCTCGAAGAAAAAGCCTGGGGCAGGCGGACCACCAGCTACCGGTTACGGGACTGGCTAATATCGCGTCAGCGCTACTGGGGTGCCCCCATTCCCATAGTTTACTGCGATAAATGCGGCATTGTCCCTGTCCCCAAGGCAGACCTGCCGGTACTGCTGCCCGAAGATGCCGAGTTCAAACCAACCGGTGAATCGCCGCTCAAATACCACGAGCAGTTTGTCAACACCACCTGCCCGCGCTGTGGTGGGCCGGGCAGACGCGAGACGGACACTATGGATACCTTCATGTGTTCTTCGTGGTACTTCATACGCTATACCAGCCCCGGCAGCGACGATGCTCCCTTTGATGACAACAAGAGTAAATTCTGGATGCCGGTGGACCTCTACACCGGCGGGGCGGAGCACGCCGTAATGCATCTGTTCTACTCCCGTTTCTTTATCAAGGCACTGCGTGACATTGGAATAGTCGACTTTGATGAGCCGTTCACCCGCCTCTTCAACCAGGGGATTATCATTGCCGAGAAGCAGAAGATGAGCAAATCGCTGGGCAATGTGATTACCCCTGACGAGTACGTGGCTGAGCTGGGCGCGGACGCGGTTCGGGCCTACCTCATGTTCCTGGCTCCCTGGGAGCAGGGCGGGGAATGGAATGACAGCAGCATCAGCGGTATCAGCCGCTGGCTGAACCGGATATGGCAACTGGTGCTCGATGAGTATCAGCCTGATGAAAAGGCCGCGCCTGGCCGCATACAGACAGAGGAGAAGGAGTTGTCCCGTTTTACTCACCAGACCATCCGGCGGGTAACTCAGGACCTGGAAAAACTCCGCTTTAACACGATGCTCTCCGCACTCATGGAATTCACCAACTACCTGGCAAAAGTAAAGGAAACCGCCGCCATCAGCAATTCAGCCTGGCAAGAGTCAATAGATATCCTGCTCCGACTTCTGGCACCCACCGCCCCCCACTTCACCGAAGAACTCTGGGAGAGAACGAAACGCCAGTACAGCATTCACAACCAGCTCTGGCCTCAGTGGGACGAGAAGCTGGCCCGAGACGAGGAGATAACGCTGGTAATACAGGTAAACGGCAAGCGCCGCGACCGCATTACCGTACCTGCTTCCATAACCGAGGACGAACTGCCGCAGATTCTCCAGGAGAAAGCCGTTAAAGCCAACGCCTATTTGGAAGGAAAGAAAATCCGGAAGAAAATTTACGTGCCCGGCAGATTGATAAACTTCGTCGTGCAGTAGGTGTAAAAGGACATGAATACCATGAAGATAGCTTTTATCGGCGGCGGGGCGATGGGGGAAGCAATACTGGCGGCGGTGCTCAATCGCGGCCTGAGCACGCCACAGAAAATTTGGGTCAGCGATGCTAAAGAGGAACGCCGCCAGCACCTGAAGCAGACTTACCAGGTATCCGCTACGGAGAGCAATCGCGACGCCGCAACAAAGAGCGACATCATAATTCTGGCGGTAAAACCGCAAAATCTGCCCGAGGTAATGCCTGAACTGTCCGGACAGATTAAACCGGGGCAGCTTGTTCTTTCCATTATAGCCGGCGCCAGAATAGATACATTATGTAAAGGCCTTGCCCATCGCCAGGTGGTCCGGGTGATGCCCAACACGCCCGCCCAGATTGGAGAGGGAATCAGCGTCTGGACCGCCACTCCAGAAGTAACCGATACGCAGAAAGAGCAGGCCAAGGCCATCCTGAGCACCATGGGCCGGGAAATTTTCATGGCTGATGAAGGGTATCTTGATATCGCCACCGCGGTGAGCGGCAGCGGTCCGGCCTATTTTTTCCTCTTTGTCGAATGCCTCGTCGAGGCCGCGGTCCGCATCGGGCTGGCCGAGGACACGGCACAGGAACTGGTGCTTCAGACTATGATTGGCTCCGGGCAATTGCTGAAAAAATCCGGCAAACCCCCTGCCGAACTGCGCCGCATGGTAACCTCTCCTGGTGGCACCACCGCTGCCGCCCTGCAGCAGTTTGAAAACGGAAACTTCAACGAACTGGTCTCCAGGGCAGTCGCCGCTGCCTACCACCGGTCCAAAGAACTCGGCAAATAATCTGCGCTAACGTCTATACCACCAAAACATTTCCGTTAAATTCCTATAAATATTTTAATATTTACTTTGTTCAGTATTGACAAAACATATTATATTGTTTATAATGTTCTGAAACGATCGAAAAACGTGGTGAAGCCTGGTGAAAACAGCGTCGGTTGGTAAGGCAAAACAATTTGCTGAAGAAGTCGGTATCGCTTTCGAGCAGACCGGGTTGCCCCGCATGGCGGGGCGCATTCTGGGCTGGCTTCTTATCTCTGACCCACCCCACCAATCAATGGAACAGCTTACCAGCGCTTTAAAAGCCAGCAAGGGTTCCATCAGCACCACGACTCGCCTCCTCATTCATCACGGCCTGATTGAACGCATTAGCCTGCCCGGTATCAGGCATGATTACTTCCGCCTGCGCTCTGGCGCCTGGCAACATATGATAGGCCGCGGGCTTACCGGCGAAATCAGAATGTTCCGGCAGCTTGCCGAACGCGGTCTTGGACGGATTGATGAGAAAACCACCTCCAACAGCAAATGGTTGAAGGAGATGCTTAATGTATATACCTTTCTGGAACAGGAATTCCCTGCCCTGCTGGAAAGATGGGAGAAAGAGCACCAAAAAGACCTGCAAACGGCAAAACAGAGCCGATAGCCATGTATTATGTATTTTTTCGGGAGGCCTAAAATGAAAAAACTACGCATCATCACCGCCCTTTTACTCCTGATAGTCTTAACCGCGCTTACCGCCTGCAATCCCCTGGGGGATGATGAACAGGACATAGAACAATATGTTGAAGTGGAACGAGGAGACCTGCTGGTCACCATCAGCGGTAGTGGCAATATGGAGACATCAGAGGATGTGAATCTGAGCTTCAGCAGTGGCGGTCGCATCGCTACGATATATGTTGAGGAAGGCGACCGGATTACCAAGGGTGAAATTCTGGCGGAGCTTGATGCTGACACTCTGGAGCTCGCCAGGGACCAGGCCGAGTACGCACTAACTCAGGCCAAGGTAGGGCTTACCCAGGCAGAATTAAGCCAGAAAACCGCCGAAAATGCACTTGATAATGTTATGGACCGGGAAGATGCACTGGAGCTGGCCCTATTGAACGCCCAGATAGCCGTGAGGTCGGCTGAACATAACCTTGATGAGACCCAGGATATATACACCTGGCCGGACATTGAAACGGCGCAGAAAGACGTGGATAACGCCAAATCGTTCCTGGAGTACGCACTGGACCAAGGACTGCCCACGCTAACGGTGGAGTATGCACAAAGAAGATTAGACATAGCCGAGGCAGTACTGGATAATAATGTATAATCAAGCAAACAGATTGAGAGCGGCAAGGATAGAGGTTTAATAAACCATGAGCTGGCTTGACATCGCAGTTATCGTAATAATCGGCATCGCCACGCTGATTGGCCTTAAAATCGGCATCATCAAGGCCGTGTTAACGCTCGCCGGGGTAATTGTTGGCGTCCTTCTGGCCGGACGATTTTACATTGCTTTGGCTGGCCATCTCACCTTCATTCCCCAGGAGACACTGGCTAAAGTGGTTGCCTTCGCCATAATTCTCGCTGTGGTGGTGCTTATCGCCAGCATAATCGCCGGCGTCCTGAAGTGGCTGGCCTCAATCATACTGCTGGGCTGGTTGAACCGACTTGGCGGGGCATTTCTTGGCCTGATAATGGGCTCCATACTCTGCGGCGCCCTGCTGGCCATGTGGACCAAATTCCTGGGCATATCTGACCCGATTGCGGAATCGGCACTGGCTACCTTTCTTCTGGACCGCTTCCCTATGGTGCTGGCGTTGCTGCCCGGAGAATTTAGCTCAGTGCGTCCTTTTTTCCACTAAGTTAGATTTACACCTGCTGCAGAAGACAGATGATTAGACATAGGGGCTACGATATGGAATTTACGGTACCGTAGCCCCTATCTTTTGTCTGAAATTGACTTATGAGACTTTACGTCAAGCTACCATCAGGCGCCTGACGGCGTTTCTCCCGGATGCAGCTTCTGCCACTTTTCCATAAGCTGTTCGCGGCTTTCCTTATGAGCCGGGTCAGCCACACAGGAATCAACAGGGCAGACATCAGCACATCGCGAGGAATCATAGGAGCCGACACATTCAGTGCATTTACTGAGGTCAATCACATAGATGGTTTCTCCTTCACTAATTGCCTGGTTCGGGCACTCCGGTTCACATGCTCCACAGCTTATGCACTCCTCCGTAATCTGGAACGCCATACATTTACCTCCTTTTCTACCAAAATATCGTATTTGGGTTGAAAGCGCTGGATAGCCAATTCATCAATTACATTATACCGTGAACTTCTTTCTTAGAGCTTCAGCCACATGCTCCGGCACGAGGTCGCTGATATTGCCATTCAGGCGTGCTACCTCTTTTAAGAGACTGGAACTGAGAAACTGATATTCCTGGCTTGCCATCAAGCAGAGCAGGTCCAGGTCTGGTGCCAGCTTGCGGTTCATCAATGCCATCTCGAATTCCTTTTCAAAATCGGCATTCATCCTCAGGCCCCGGACCATTACCGGAGCTTCTTCACCCCTGGCAAAATCAACCGTCAGCCCGCTGAAAGATTTTACCTCTACGTTTGGTATATCGGCGACTGCCAGTCTGGCCAACTCCACTCGCTCCTCGGTGGTAAAAACCAGGTGCTTGTTTGATTTTTCGTACACTCCCATTATTATTCTATCAAACAACAGGGCAGCCCGTTTCACAATATCAAGGTGTCCGTTGGTAATGGGGTCAAAGGTCCCCGGATAAACGGCTATGGTCATAAAGTGCCTCCCTTGCGGAACACAGCGATACAGCTATCTCCGTGACGGTGCTCCTTAACGAGTCTCAGAGCACCATAAGTGGAACTAAAAGGAAGTAGAGATGAGTGCGTCACCATGACTACTGAGCTAGCGCTGACCAGCTCGGATTCGGCTAATTGCGTTATCACATTGCCAATTGATGAATTAGAATAAGGAGGGTCCATCAGAATGATATTGTACTCCCTGCCCAGAAAGGCAAGTGCCTTGGTGACACTGCAACAATAAACATGCGCCTGATTTAATAAATCCGTTTTTTCAAGATTTCGTTTTATTATATCACAACAATGCGATTTCTTTTCAACAAAGTCAACCCATTCGGCACCGCGACTTAATGCCTCTATGCCGAGTTGCCCGCTGCCGGAAAACAGGTCAAGCACCTGTGACCAATCGTCAGTTATATTTTCCAGAATGGAAAAAATCGCTCCCTTGACCAAATCTGTTGCGGGACGGGTGGCAGTTCCTCTGGGCGCTTTCAGATGGTGCCCTTTCGCTTTACCGGCAATTACTCGCATTCTAAATACGGAACAATGATAAATTCAAGGCTCGTTGAGTCATCGACGTCACATAACTAGGATAAATACTGTGGGTATAATTGTCAATAAAACACAAACACGGCCATCCGGTTATGGGCCGGCAACTGCTCTATTCCCAGGGGTCTTTATAATCAGAAGTCCTGCCCTGGCAACAGCGTGCGGTGCAATCCACAACAGCGACAACGCTCATATCTGCGGGCTACCTTGTATAGCCCCTTTTTACTGCAATAGGGACAATAAGCAAACTTGAGGCCGTTGCGGTTTTTGCCTTTTCCATTATAGTAACCAACGACTCCGCTTGAAGCCACGCCAACTTGCTCCTGCGTATAATGTATTACACACCCATTCCCCGATTTAAAAACGGCTGGCCCTCTTCGCCGTCTTTTTCTCCGCCGGGAGTATCCACCTTCTTACCCCAATATGACGCTGCTCACTACAGCTTTTCTGCTGGTTCGGATGCCGGAGTCATCAGTGGCGCGGTTGTACCGGTTTCATTGCCGGCGTTATCGCCTGGCGCCGGTGACTGACCATGGGACGACGCAGGAAAGAAGGAACATCCAGTTCATCTTCGCTCTTAATGCCCCTGAGAAGCTGGGTCAATTCGTCTTCCTGTGGTGCTCCGGTCAGCCCGAGCTTAGCTACAAACCCGGTGGCGATAAGGGTAATCCGGACATCGTTATCCATTTCCGGATCGTGGGCGACACCGAAAATGATATTGGCTTCCGGGTCCACCGCCTGCCGGATAACGTCAGCCGCCTCGTTCACCTCGAACAGGCTGAGGCTCGTACTGCCAACTACATTAAAGAGAACCGCCTTTGACCCGTTGATGGTGACATCCAGCAGCGGGCTGGCTAAAGCCTGTTTGGCAGCATCCATGGCACGGTTCTGACCTGAACCCCGACCAATTGACATCCACGCCGGCCCGGCGTCTTTCATGATTGATTTCACATCGGCGAAGTCCAGGTTAATCAGTCCGGGAGTGGTGATAACCTCAGCGATAGCCTGAACGCCGTGCCTCAGAACATCGTCGGCCAGTTTGAAGGCGCTATCCACGCCCGTCTTCTGGTCGCAGAGTGTAAGCAGCTTGTCGTTGGGAATAATTATCAGGGTATCAACTTTGCCCATCAGCTTGGTGATACCCTCATTGGCTACCTGCGTGCGGTGAGCACCCTCGAAGCTGAATGGCTTGGTGACTACGGCAATGGTCAGGGCGCCACTCTGCTTGGCTATCTCCGCCACGGTGGGTGCCGCGCCGGTGCCGGTGCCGCCGCCCATGCCGCTGGTTACGAAGACCATGTCAGCACCGCCTACCAGCTCCTGCAATTCCTCACGACTTTCTTCGGCTGCTTTCTGGCCCAGGTTATGGTCGCCGCCAACACCCAGCCCCTTCGTCAGTTTCTCACCGAGCTGAATTCTTATGGGAGCTTCAGTAACCGCCAGGGCCTGGGCATCAGTATTCATGGCAATGAATTCCACACCCTGAATATCTTCCCTGACCATGCGGGTAATCGCGTTGCTACCGCCACCACCTAAGCCGATAACTTTGATTTTGGCTGGATTCGCCACAAAACTTGATTTTGCCATTTCCCCCCTCCTTATTACATTAATCTGATAACGTTCTTACTCGAATCATTAACTGAAGAGGCTCTTCAGTCGGGAAGCCATGCGCTTGAGCGCCAGGCCAAAGGTCCAGCGCGTCCAGTTCGAGCTGCGCTCGTGATTGGCTCCCCAGGCCAGCAGGCCAACGCTCGTTGAGTATGCCGGGTCGCAGAGGGCATCGGATATGCCTTCCATATTGGAGGGAGCGCCAACTCTGACCGGAAGCTGCAGGATATCACGCCCCAGCGTGGAGATACCTGCCAGATTGGAGCTACCGCCGGTGAGTACCAGCCCTGCCGGGACAAGGGTCTCGTATTCTGAATTGGGCAGCTCAAGCAGGATGAGTTTCAGGATTTCCTCAATGCGGGCGCGGATGATATCGCACAGGTCCTGATATGAAACGCCGTGCCCATCCTGAGATATGGCAGCAGTATCCTCAGCCTTGTTTTCATAGACAGGCATCACGCTGCCGTACCGCTTCTTCATCTCCTCGGCAACGTCAAACGGCAGTCCCAGACCAATGGACACGTCCCTGGTGAGCTGATAGCCGGCGACCGGTAGTATTGAGGTATGCCATATGCTTCCTTCTTTGAACACCGCAATATCAGTGGTGCCACCGCCGATATCGGCCAGAATCACCCCTACTTCCTTCTCATCTGGAGTCAATATTGCTTCACTGCTGGCAAGGGGCTCAAGAACGAGGTCCTCAATATCAATGCCGATACTGCGGATACACTTAATCAGGTTCTGTATTGAAGTCACGGCTGCGGTGATAACGTGGGTCTCCACATCTAGCCGGAAACCGTGCATGCCGATGGGGTTCTTTACGTGCGCCTGTCCATCAACGGCATATGACCTGGGAATAACATGGAGGAGTTTCCGGTCGTCGGGAATCTTGACGCTTTGTGCCGAAGAGAGAACACGCTTCAGGTCGTCCGTGCGCACCACGCGGTCATTCCGCGTTATCGCCACCACGCCGCGGTTATTCAGCGAGGTAACATGGCGGCCGGTCACGCCAACGTAAGCTGACTCCACTTTGTAGTTGCTTGATTGTTCCGCTTTCCTTACCGATTCCTTGATTGACTCCCTGGCTTCATTGATGTTGACCACCAGGCCTTTATGCAGACCAACCGATTTTGCAATGCCAACACCAACAATGCGCGGAGCGCTACCTTCATTCAGGTCAGCAACAATCGTGCATACCTTGGTGGTACCAACATCAATCGCCGCTACGGTTCGATTTTTCATCTAGACCTCCTTTTCAATGGGTTTTGATTATTAAAGTTCTTTCCTGCTTTACATTGCCAGAGCCTCCTTGGCCACTGTCCTTTTCTAGTCGAGCGTGTCAGGATATGGAAAAGACCAATCTCACCTTATCCATAAGGTCAGTCCTTTTACTCGACCCTATTTTGGTTTCCGCCATGATACTGTACACTTCGTCCGGGCCATATCCATCGGCCTGGTTGATTAAGTGCTCGCTTATTTTCAGCTTCAGGTCGGTAATATCGGTGCATAATCTCACTTCACCCGCTCCCTTTTTATCCGGTTGCACCTGTTCCATTATTTGTTTCCCTTTCTAGATGCTACACCTTCTGGTGTTATTTCAACCCCGGCCACTCAGGCCATAGCAAATACCATCTGCAATTTGCGTAACAGCGCCGGCTTTCTCCAGGCCCTGGCTTCTGTCTCTGCCCAGAGAATTTCCATCTCATCTGCGGCCAGACAAGCATCCTGTGCTATCAGACGCGTGGCGGCTCGCAGCTTGGCACTGCGACTGCGTGGATTGGCCCGTATCTCACCCTCGGAGGGCATAATCACATGCCTGCGAATGAGCTTTAAGCGAGGTTCATGCCCGCAGATGCATACCGGCGTGCCAGGAGGACAGATACATCCCCTGGCTTCTTGTTGCATCAAGCGCTTAACAATGCGGTCCTCCAGGGAATGGTAGCTTATCACCACCAGCCTGCCTTCAAAACCGAGAAGCTCAATTGCCTGTTTCAGGGCTCTTTCCAGGTTTTCCAGTTCCAGATTTACCGCAATCCGAATGGCCTGAAACGTCTTAGTCGCAGGGTGGATTCTGCCCGTTCTCCGACCGACCGCTTTCTCCACGATACGAGCTAAATGAAGGGTGGAGGTGATAGGACGTTCTTGTACGATAAACCGTGCTATCTGGCGACTGTGGCTTTCCTCGCCGTAGGTTCGGATAATGCGCGCCAGTTCCGCCTCAGGGGAGGTATTAACAATATCGGCGGCGGTCACTTCTTGCTCGGGATTGAAACGCATATCGAGGTGGGCGTCATGCTGAAAACTGAAGCCGCGCCCGCTCCCGTTTAGCTGCATTAAGGAAAGGCCAAGGTCAAGCAAAATGCCATGCACCGGAAAGAAATCATACTTAATGCAGGTCGCCTGCAGGTTGACGAAATTGTCATTGACGAGGAGGACGGAGTTCTTATATCCCTCGAGTTTTTTCTGGGCTGCCTTTATCGCCGTAGGGTCGGCATCAATGCCGAGCAACTGCCCCCCCGGGGAACTGCGCTCCAGAATTGCCCGGGCATGTCCGCCGCTGCCCACCGTGCAATCAACGTAACGGCCCCCGGGTTGAACCGCCAGCGCTTCCATGGCCTCTTCGAGCAGAACCGGTACGTGATTTGAATTTTGCTTACTTGGACTCATCTCGTCGCTCCAGGCTTTCTATAATCTGCCAGGCTTGTTCCTGGCTGATTGTTTTCTCTTCTTCCCAGAGAGCCTGATCCCATATCTCCAGGTAGGTGTTGGCTCCGGTAACGACGACATCTTCCTGAATTTCAGCGTGCTCGCGCAGTGGTACTGGCAGAGCCACCCTTCCCTGTCCGTCAATGTCAACATTGAAAGCAGTAGCGAAGATAGCCCGATTCAGCCTCCTCATTTTACTGGGGGTCAGCGGCCCACTGGTAAGGGATGCAGCCAGCTTGCGCCATTCTGACAGCGAATACACGTTTATGCATTTTTCTGCTGCCGGAGACAGGACCACGCCGTCCTTCAGTTCCCTGCGGAACCGGGGCGGTATAGCTACCCGACCTTTTTCATCTATCTTGTAGTTGTACTCACCGTAAAACATACAAAATCCTCAACCAGCGAATTGCCCCATTTTTTACCACTCTTCCCCACTTTTTACCACCATATAACACTCTTTATAACACGGGCTCAGCACGTTTGTCAAGACTTTTAGGCTAAATTTGACGAATTTTCCATAATATTTTTTCCATTTTGCTATCTGCCTCATATGTGGTAAAATGAAATTTGTTCTGGAGCACAACCATGCTTACTATCGGCATACTCACCATCAGTGATAAAGGAGCGCGCGGCCAGCGCTATGATGAAAGCGGCCAGACCATCAGGGATATCTTCTCCGATTTGGGCAGCGATATCGCTGGCTATGAGATTGTCCCCGACGAAGTGGACGTCATCCGCCGAAAACTGGCGGAGTGGGCAGACAATAAAGAGACGGATGTTATCATCACCACCGGCGGTACCGGGCTTGGCGAGCGTGATGTGACGCCGGAAGCTACCATCGCCGTTTTGGACCGGGTTGTCCCCGGTCTCGCGGAAGCCATGAGAGCCGCTTCGCTGAGTAAAACACCGATGGCGATGTTAAGCCGGGCGACGGCGGGGGTCAGAGGCAAATGCCTGATAATAAACCTGCCCGGCCACCCCAAAGCGGTCAGGGAATGCCTTGAGGTGGTGCTGCCGGCCATACCGCATGCCGTCGATATTATTAAAGGGGTGGTCACCGAACATTCCTAGAAGGTGGCAGGGATTTTCGATGCGTATTGATGTGTTAACCATATTTCCTCAGATGTTTGACGTGCCGTTCAGCTTCGGCATCTTCAAGCGGGCCATTGACCAGAACCTGGTC
>JAUWLN010000029.1 GCA_030613665.1 Dehalococcoidia bacterium | reverse complement strand
AGTGATTCTATAGATGCTAGGGCTATAGCCGCGTCGACATAGTTCGTGCCACTACCAAAGCTTATGGGTACAAAGTCATAAAGTGTGCCAATGCTGTCATCCGGAGCTATACCGCCATCATAAGTACCTGGCTGCAGTACTAGTCAAGTCAATATAATATATTAAAATCTTTAGTACTAGGTAGATATTAAACAATTGCTTGATTTGTTACCTCATTGCGCTTTCTGACGAAAAGTGCAATAGAAAACAGCACTCCAGCTTATTAAATGCTAAGCCGCATACTATAGCCGGGTCGGCCTGTAAAGGCAGATCAGGTTTATTAACTGATCCAGACGACCGCTGCTAAAACTTTATTCTGCCATGCCCTGCAGAAGCTCGGCGGCGCGGGCTGGATTGAATATACCGCAGGCGCACTGTTTCGCCAGCTCCTTGCTAGCCTCATCAGCAGTTGTCTGCCCCGCTTTAATATCGTCAACCAGTGACTTCACCAGATTAGAAGCCACCATGCCGTGACCGCACATGGTAGTAACTTCCTGGATGTCCCTGGACGGTAACTTCTTGGTGTTTCCCCAGACACCTGCCGAAAAATCGAGCGAATGGGGCTTGAGGCCGGCCGCTTCGCAGATACAGTCTACCGAGTCAAACGGACCACTGACCACTACTGACATCCCCAGGTCAGCGTCTTTAAGCTCCTGCAAGACTTTAGTTGCCGTATCGCTATCAATAAAAACGCCGTGCACGATGCTGGTGCTGCTGACATTAGTCAGTATGTCATCCATATCGGAATTAAACATGTTGCCGCTCCGCATGTCGCCTGCGTTTACCGGGTTATGGCGCATCATGATTCTCAGAAACTCGCGCATTTTTTCGTCGGCCCCGTCTTCATTGAATCCCTTGGCTGCCATGCACAGAAAAATGTAGTCTTTATCCAGGCTCTCTTTATTTCCCTGACGGTGCAAAGTATGTGTCATTTATGATTCCTCCTTGAATAACGGGCGACCCAGGCCAACGTTGACTTTACCGTTGATGTATAAAGGCACTTTAAGTTCTTCCAGAGGCTTTTCACAGAGCGCGGAACCATCTGCCTCAAGTTTGGTCGAGATAGTCAGGGTAAAAACCGATTCAATCTGTGCAGCGGCCTCCCTCAGTGCTTTAATCACCGCCGGTATATTCTCCACCTTAGTAATGCTCTCAATCATGGCCGAGCACACTTTTTCATTGAGAACCTCACTGTTTATCTTGCCGGTGCTCTTGTCAACCATAAGATGAGTGACCGGATTGTCGCCGGCAAACTCTACCCCTGTTTTGGCCATCGCCTGGGCTACCTTCTCTACATCGTAGAATTTAACCCCGATGCCGGGGCGCCCCATCTCCGCAGTCACACCAGCAAAACCTCTCTTGAAACGGCCGGTAACATCGGTGGTCTTCGCCTCTTCGGTGCCTCTACCGGGGACCCTGGTCTCCTTGTGCACTACAAGCGGATTGGAAAAAGCAACCCTCACCGAACGGGGCCAGTCATGAACTTCCTCAACAAAGGCATCAACCGGGCATACCTCCGCTCTTAAACAGACCCCGCATTCAACACACTCATCCTGGTCAATCTTGGCTACCTTGGCTGCCCGGTCCATGCTGATAGCACTCATCGGACAGTAAGGCACACATAATCGACATCCAATACAGTCTTCGTTAATAATCATGCATCAACCTCCAATTTCTGCATATATCTTATAATAAAACTTTCAGAAATATTCTAGCAAATCCGACCGGTTTTTACTAATTCTTGCTCTTGCGCATCGTAATTGCACATCGGCGTCCTTTTTAATGTCATAACCACCGACTATCACTGTCCTTGGGTTGAGCACTGCGCATCAGTTCTCCCTTGAGTAACTTGTTACGAAGTGTCTCCTCCCCTTTCACTCTCTTCAGTGCCAGGGGAATGACTTCCGTTACAAGTTCTCGCGGAATTACAACCACGCCATTAATGTCACCAAATACGATGTCCCCAATGTTAACAAGAACTCCGCCGCATCGTACCGGACAACCATGAGCGCTGACCCTGGCTCTGCCTAGGGGGGTAGCTATTCCTATCCCACTGCTGAATACCGGAAATTGCAGTTTTATGATTTCATGAATGTCTCTGGTATTGCCGTCTATCACGGCTCCGTTGGCGCCGCGGGCTTTGGCGGCTACGGAGACTAAATCACCCCAAATACAAGAATGTGATGGCCGGTGCCCGCCCAGTACCAGCACGTCGTTCGGCTTCAGGGAATCAACCGTCTCGGGCATACTCGGGTACCCTTCATCACCGACTTCATACATTTCCACAGTTACGGCGGGATAGGCATAACCGAGAACAGTTGCCCCATCATAGGCGGGGCGTATGTTGGACATCATAACCTGTTCGTGAGCCCCCAAATCATCCAGGGCGTCAGAGATTAATGCGGTGTCCAGTCTACCTCGAATTGTGTCAAGGATTTCCGGTTCTTTTCTAAAATCAACCATCTCCAAAACCTCCGGTTCCAGATGGGGCACCTACCGCGAGTATAATATATCAGCAGGTGTGGCAGCGTTACCTTTTAGCTTATTGGTTTTCAGGAAATACAGCAAGCCCGGATTCTCAATATGGCACCCCGCTCAATAGGGCAGCACGCGTAAGGCTAGAGGTTAGCATACGCTACTAATTTGAGGATTTCTGGACTCCGTTTCGCGGCCTGGGAGAGCCAGTGAATTGGCAACCGTGATACGCTGGTACTATACTATTACCGCTATGACTTTAATTGCACTCGGGTTAATTCTCCTGTCAGCTATAGCCCATGCTTCCTGGAATTTACTGGCGAAAAGAGCTACAAATCAGGAGCTATTTATCTGGTGGATGCTGGTATCCATCAGCATACTTCTTTCCCCTTTAGCGATTGTATTATTGTTGACAGAATCAATCAGCTATCCCGGTTGGTGGTTCGTACTGGGTACTGTGATATTACACGCGCTGTATTTCGTACTGCTCGGGCGGAGTTATACCTATGCCGACCTCTCGCTTGCTTATCCTATTGCTCGAGGCATCGGGCCAGCGCTTGTCCCGGTACTCGGAGTTTTCATCCTGCAGGAAACCATATCTTCACTTGCCATAGCCGGAATCATTCTGGTTATCTCCGGAATATATACCGTTTATTGGTGGGGTCATTTTCAGCAATTCTTCCGCGACCCTCTCAAGCTTTTTCATGATGTCGGAGCCAGGTATGCCGTGCTCACCGGTATTGTCAACGCGGTACAGTCTGTGTGGGATAAGGTGGGCGTGGGTTACGTGAGTCCGTTTCTCTATATGTATTTGCTGGCGCTTGGTGGTGCTGTTGTGCTTTCCCCGTATATGCTTCACGCCCACGGCAAGGTAGCTGTCCGAAACGAGGGCCAGGGAAATCTCAAAATTGTCCCCATCGCCGGGCTGCTTATGTTTCTTGCTTATGGATTAGTGTTAATGGCTATGCAATTCACGCAGGTGAGTTATATCGTCCCGGCGCGGGAAATCGGTATAGTGATTGGTGTTTTGTTGGGCACTATTATACTGGGCGAATCATTCGGCAGGGGACGAATTATTGGCTCGTGTTTAATAGCATCGGGTGTGGCACTAATCTCTGTAGCCTGATGAATCCGGGACAGCGCCTCGCACAATAGAGGAATGCGCACCACGTGGCTGCACTGGCGACCCCGGCGGGATTTGAACCCGCGATCTCCACCGTGACAGGGTGGCATGTTAGGCCGCTACACCACGGGGCCATCTGATAATACAAAAGGACGGCACGGATGTATTATCCCTCTGTACTTAACTGGAGTGTAGCAAAAGTGGTATACTATGTCAAGCTTGTCCTTCGGGTAGTGATAAGTGACAGAGAGTATGGTAAAATGTCTGGTCTGGTAACGCATTGTCGGTGTCTTCCGTTTGTGGTATAATGGGCGAGAAAATTTACTGGATTGGAAAATGGCGATAAGCAAAAATAAGAGAGAAGAAGCAAAGACAGAAACAGAAGTAGAACAGTTACAGGACTATGAACTGGTATTAGTGGTCAGTTCTGAAGCCGGTGAGGAAGCTCTTGAAACTGCGCTCAAAAATGTAAGCCAGTTCATTACCGGTAAAGGTGGGGTCATATCCGAGGAAGAGCGGTGGGGTAAGCGAAAGCTGGCCTATCCAATTAAACGTAACCTGGAGGGTAATTACGCGCTGACGCGATGCAAGATGAAACCCACCTGGACTAAAGAATTGGACGCAAGCCTGAACATATCAGAGCACGTTTTACGGCACCTGTTGTTAAAGGTTGGTGGTTAGACTGGGAGGTTACCCTGGCATCTCTGTAAAAAGGTGAGGGTAAAAGGAGTGAGGGAGCCATGCCAAGTCTTAATAAAGTGACCATAATCGGGAATGTCGGCGGGGAACCGGAAATGCGGTTCACTCCAAATGGAAAGCCCGTAACCTCATTTCGTGTGGCTACAAACTGGGCGTCAACTACTCCAGAAGGAGAGCGCAGGCAGGAAACGGAGTGGTTCAGCGTGGTAACCTGGAATAAGCTTGCCGAACAGTGCAACCAGTTCCTGGCCAAAGGGCGGCTGGTCTATGCTGAAGGCAGGTTGCATACTCGTACCTGGGAGGGGCAGGATGGGCAGCAGCATTCAAAGACAGAGGTAATTGCCAACAAGGTGATATTCCTTGACCGTAGAGGGGCATCACCATTTCCCGAGGAAAAGCTGGAGGAAGGAGTTGGTACCGGTGACAAGTTGGAGGAAGGAACTGGTACCGGTGGCAAGCTCGAGGAAAGTGATAGTGCGGAACTGGAACCCGATGATGTTCCATTTTAGATATTTAATGAAAGTTGAAAGGGTTGTGAATGGCAGAAGCGAGGGAAGCACCAAGGGCTAAGAAGTGGACCAGGCCAAGATATGTACCTAAGCGCAAGGTATGTGCGTTTTGCGTGGACAAATCGCAGGTCATAGATTATAAGAATTCGAGGAGACTACTCCACTTCATTACCGATAGAGGAAAAATCGCGCCGCGTCGGAGAAGCGGTACCTGTGCTAAACATCAGCGCCTTCTGGCCAGGGAAATTAAAAGAGCTCGTCACCTGGCTCTGTTGCCGCAGTCGCCGGTCCATATGTATGAGCCGGATACGGTTGGTTAACCGGTAGCGACGGTGAACAGCGACGTTTCCCCTTAAATTCCCGGAAGAAAAAGAGAAAAAGGTCATTACTTATTGCGGTGAACTGAAATGCCAAAAAGAACATATCAACCGAAAAGCATTCCAAGGAAGAGAGAGCACGGTTTCCGAGCGCGGATGAGCACACGGGGCGGACGCGCCGTTTTGAAAGCAAGGCGATTGAGAGGTCGCCAGAGATTAACGGTCGTTTGATACGTGGTAGCTGGTTATACAGAGGGCGTGTGAAGTGAGGGGTGAGCAGTATCTGAAGAAACCAGCGCAGTATGCGCTGGTATATAATAAAAGCAGGTCGTGGAAGAATAACTTACTGGTGATGAAGGCACTGTCTAACGGACTTACATTTTCCAGATATGGTTTTTCGGTGGGCCGTCGGGTAGGCGGGGCAGTCATGAGAAACAGGGTGAAACGTTTGCTCCGTGAAATTCTGCGGTCTACCTCTCTGCAAACAGGGTGGGATATTATCTTTATTGCCCGTTCATATACGGCTGGTGTTAGTTATGCTGAACTTGCGGCAGCAGTTAAGGATTTGCTGTCTCGAGCCGGCTTGCTGGTTGAGAATTATGAAAAAATTGGCCTTGGGCCTAATTAGGCTTTATCAGATAACCCTGTCCCAGGTCACGTTGCATTCCTGTCGATTCGCCCCCACCTGTTCTCAGTACACCAGTGAGGCGATTACCAGATATGGTCTGATTAAGGGAATCTGGCTGGGAGCAAGACGTCTCGGTCGCTGACACCCTTTGCATGAGGGGGGCTATGACCCGGTGCCGTGAATGCGGGGAGAGTTAATCCTTTATATATTATGAAGCAAGGCGAGGAGTAGGAAACAGTTGTTGCAGAAGCGAATGATAGGGAAGGTGCTGATTCTGGCAGTGTTGCTCCTGGTATTAGCCAGTGGGCTGGCCATACCTTCGTGTCGACCGGCTCAGGGTATACCGAGAGGCTGGTCGGGAGTTTCCGTTACTGATGGGGCTCTCTTTCTGGGTTCAATGGGTGGCAAACTGGTCGCCATTGACAAATCCACCCAGGAGCGCCTCTGGCCGGATGTTCCGTTTAAGCAAAAGCAGTCAAGCAATCTCTTCAGCTGTACACAGGGAACGGAAGCGGTAGCCATTTACGGAACACCAGCGGTGACGGCGGAACTGGTCTATATAACCGGCTATAACGGTAAGATGTATGCCATAAACAGGGAGACGGGCGCCTCGCGCTGGGTCTATCCGCGGGAGGATGAGCTCGACCCGATTGTGGGCGGGCCAATGGCCGCGGGGGACAAAGTCTATTTCGGCGGTTCCGATGGCAGTCTTTACGCGCTCGATGCGGCAACTGGAGATAAACTCTGGGTATTTGAATCCGAGGGGAAAATCTGGGGGACGCCGGCCGTTAAGGGCGATACGGTTTATATAGGCTCCTTTGATAACAAGCTGTATGCGCTGAATGTGGCTGACGGCAGTCTAAAATGGCAGTTTAAAACGGAGGGGGCAATTGTCGCTACCCCGCTGGTATACGACGGGACAGTTTATTTCGGCTCTTTCGACCGGTATCTGTATGCCCTGAGTGAGATTGACGGCAGTCTGCGCTGGAAATATCAGGCCGACAACTGGTTCTGGTCACGTCCGCTGGGCGATGATGGCATTATCTATGCCAGTTCAGTGGACGGCAAGGTGCATGCCTTGAAAGCTGAGAACGGTGAAAAAAGGGTCGTCTTTGACCTGGAAAGCCCGGTAAGTTCCTCTCCGATTTTGGCTGCTGGCAGCGTAATCGTGGCGGTAGAGGCAGGGCAGGTGTATTCTCTGGATGCCGGTACCGGGCAGAAAAAACCGCTGGTTAACCTGGAGGAGGAGATTTTCGCGCCCCTGGCCGCCGGCGATGGCGTTATCTATATTCACAGCGCCGATGATGTCCTCTACGCGGTGGATGCTTTTTCCGGGGCCACGCAGTGGAGTCTTGAACTGGAGAGCGAGTGAGGTAGGTTATTTTGGTTGGCGAAATCTGGGATTTAATTATACTGTCGCCGATGATAAATGTCCTTATCGTCGTGTCCGGCTTTTCATTCAATAACTTTGGGCTGTCGATAATCGTATTGACCATCATTGTACGCGGGATAACGATGCCGCTTACCATAAAGCAAACCAGGTCAACCAAGGCATTGCAGGAGTTGCAGCCGAAGATGGCCGAGCTGCAGCAGAAACACGGCAAGGACAAGCAGAAACTGGCACAGGAACAGATGCGGATGTATAAAGAGTCCGGCGTCAATCCCGCTGGCTGTCTGCTACCCATGCTGGTCCAGCTGCCGGTCTGGATAGCGCTCTTCCAGTCTATAATCCGCGTGCTGGCGGTTATCCCCGAAGATTTCCTGAAACTTTCCGGGCATCTGTATGCAGCGTGGCCGCAGGTGTTTTCTCTGGTGCCGCTAAACAGCCGCTTCCTGTGGCTGGACCTGGCGGTGCCGGACAGGTACCTGATGCTGCCGATTCTGGTGGGGGGAACGATGTGGCTGTCGCAGAAAATGGTTACGCCGCAAACGACCGATCCCAGGCAGCAGACGCAGAGCCGGATGATGTTGTGGATGATGCCAATAATGTTCGCCTTCATCACCATGCAATTCCCGAGTGGACTGGCGCTCTACTGGGTGGTTTCAAATGTCATTCAGATCGGCATGCAGTACTTCATCACCGGCGGATGGGGAGGACTGTCCACTCGGGCGGCGGACAAACCGACGGGGCGGGATAAAAAATACATAAAGCGCATTACCAGGGTTGAGGAAAAGGCGGCTGATTACGAAGCAAACGAGTCTGATATTGGAGCCGACGTTGGTGCGGACATCGGTGGAGCCAAGGGAAGCGCATCGTCTGACAGGTATCAACCGAGCCTGAGAGCGATGAAGCGCCATTCGAAGAAGGGCAAACGCTCGAAGTAAAGGTAATCATGATGAACGAGGAAGAACACGAAGTTGCTGAGGTAGCACAAGCCACCCTGGAGAACCTGCTTGACCTGATGGGGATTCCGGCCTCGGTGAATCCGGTACACGAAGTGCTGGTGGAAAGCAATGCCGAGGTACCAAGCTCAATAACACTTAATGTGGAAGGTGATGACCTGGGCATCCTCATCGGCCGGAGAGGGCAGACCTTATCCTGTCTCCAGTATATGGTGCGGATTATCGTCGGTCATCAGAAGAACGTATGGCTGCCCATTGTCATCGATGTTGAAGGCTATAAGCAGCGCCGCTGCAATGCGTTACAGACCATGGCCTTGAGAATTGCCGACCAGGTGACGCAGAAGAGAGAGCCGTTTGCTCTGGAGCCGATGCCTGCTTTTGACCGGCGGGTCATCCATATGACGCTTGCGGACCATCCGGAGGTAACCACCGAGAGCAGCGGGGAGGATGAAGCGCGGCGGGTGGTCATTATACCGAAAATACTGCCGTCAAATTGACTTGCCTCTGCAAGTGTGCTAACCTTTAGCCGTAAAGGCTTTGACGGAGAAGAGTAGGGGAGATTACGGTCACCCAGAGAGTCTGGTGCGGTGGAAACAGACGTGAACGAATTCCCGAAAATCACTCCCGAGCCGCCAAGCGAACGGTCGTTATGTGGAAATTGAAACCCAGTAGACTTGGCCGGTAGCGTCAGCCGTTATCCGAGACGAGGGCATTAAGAAAGTGTCCTGGCAAAGTGCCCCGAGAAATCGGGGAAATAGGGTGGTACCGCGGGTAAGCTTTTCCCGTCCCTCAGGGACGGGATTAATATTTTATGGGGAGTTAAGCAAATGTTCCGTCCGGTGAGCAGCCAGATTGACCTTCCGCAGATTGAGGAAAAACTCCTCCACTGGTGGAAGCAAAACAAAATCTTTGAGCGGAGTGTGGAAAACCGGAAGGGCGGCCCCCGCTTCAGTCTCTACGAAGGTCCGCCCACGGCCAACGGCAGCCCCGGAATCCATCACGTTCTTTCCCGCATTTTCAAGGATATCATTCCACGCCACCGGGCAATGAAGGGCTACTATACGCCGCGCATCGGCGGCTGGGACACGCACGGCCTTCCCGTGGAGCTGGAAGTGGAAAGAGATCTCGGCCTTTCCAGCAAAACACAGATTGAGGAATACGGTATTGACAAATTCAACGCTCGCTGCCGTGAGAGTGTTTTCCGGTACCTGAAAGACTGGAACGCGCTGACCGAGCGCATCGCCTACTGGTGTGACCTTGAACATCCCTACGTCACCATGGAGAACAACTACATTGAGACCGTCTGGTGGACGATAAAACAGATGTGGAACAAGGGACTAATCTATCAGGGCTACAAAGTTACGCCCCACTGTCCCCGCTGTGACACGTCGCTCAGCTCCCATGAGGTATCCCTGGGCTATCAGGACGACACCGAAGACCCGTCGGTGTATATAAAGTTTAAGACTCAGCTATCTACAGGAAGGGAAGACGAAGTAAGCCAGAGGCTGTTTCATCTTGCTTTAAGTAGAAACACCTATTTCCTGGCATGGACAACGACGCCGTGGACGCTGCCGGGCAACACCGCCCTGGCGGTAGCTCCTGAGGCTGATTACGCTTTAATAGAATTAGGGGATGAGTATCTTATTCTGGCTGACGCTTTGCGCAAGGCTGTAGGGTTGGGTGATAACAAGGTAGTAGAAAAGGTAGCGGGAAACTACTTAGAGAACGCAGAATATGAACCTCTTTTTAATCCGCACGATTACGGAGTGGAAAGGTTACGACCTAGGAGTTTTGTCGATCGTGACGTATCGCGTATGACTACGGTATTCCAAGTTCAAGAGCCACCAAGTCCTTCTCCGTTAACTGGTCGTGGTTTAAGCTATAAAGTGATTACTGCTGACTTCGTGTCTTTGGAAGATGGGACCGGTATCGTGCATGTGGCGCCGGCCTTTGGTGAAGTTGACTTTGAAGCCGGGATGTATCATGATCTGAATTTTGTACAGCCGGTAAACCTTCAAGGTAAAATGACTGGAACTTATCCTTTTGCTGGTAAGTTCGTCAAAGAAGCTGACCCTCTGGTGATTGAGGAACTGAAGGAAAGGGGATTGCTCTTCCGTAGCGAGACCATTCGCCATACCTATCCCTTCTGCTGGCGTTGCGACGCACCACTGCTCTACTATGCCAAGCAGACTTGGTATATCAAAACGACGGCGGTGAAGGACCGCCTCATTTCCGGGAATAACGAGATAAACTGGTATCCTGAGCATATCAAGCACGGCCGCTTCGGTGACTGGCTGGAGAACAATGTTGACTGGGCCTTCTCCCGCGAGCGCTACTGGGGCACGCCGGTGCCCATCTGGCGCTGTAAGTCGTGCGATTACCGGGAGTGTGTCGGCGGTGTTGATGACTTAAAAGGCAAACCCGGTTTCAAAGGCCTGAAGGAGCCGCTAGATCTGCACCGACCTTATGTTGATGATATGACCTATGACTGTCCGCAGTGCGGCGGCACCATGCGAAGGGTGCCCGAGGTCATAGATTGCTGGTTTGACTCCGGTGCCATGCCGGTGGCTCAGGTGCACTATCCGTTTGAGAATGAGACACTGCTTGAGGACGGGCGCTTTCCGGCGGACTATATCTGCGAGGCGGTTGACCAGACGCGCGGCTGGTTCTACAGCCTGCACGCCATCTCCACCCTGCTGTTCGGTCGTCCCTGCTTTCGGAATTGCATCTGCCTGGGACATATCCTGGATGCCAAGGGTGAGAAGATGAGCAAGGCCAAGGGGAATGTCATCGAGCCATCCGCGGTGATTGATAAGTACGGCGCTGATGCTCTCCGCTGGTATTTCTTTACCTCCTCGCCACCCGGGAACGTGCGCCGTTTCAGCGCTGATATGGTGTCGGAGGTTACCCGTCGCTTCCTGCTGACCCTGTGGAATATCTATTCCTTCTTTGTCAATTATGCCAATATTGACCAATTCACTCCGGGCGCGAAAGGAGTCCTCTCCCATTCTGAGCTTGACCACTGGATTATCTCCGAGCTTAACAAGCTGGTGGCTGATGTTGACGGCGGGCTGGAGAACTACGACCCCAGCGGCGCAGGGAGAAAGATTGAGGCCTTCGTGTACGACCTGTCGAACTGGTACGTAAGGCGGAGCCGGAGGCGTTTCTGGAAGAGCGAGAATGATGCTGATAAACTGGCCGCCTATACGACGCTCTACCAGTGCCTGGTGACGGTGTCCAAGCTGCTGGCCCCGTTCACGCCCTTTGTCGCCGAGGAGATGTACCGGAACCTGGTGTACTCCGTGTTCCCGGACCAGCCGGAAAGCGTGCACCTGGCTGACTTCCCGGCGGCGGATACGGATAAGATTGACCAGCATCTGGCCGCTGATGTCCGTCTGATTATGCGGGTCTCCAGCCTGGGCCGGGCTGCCCGCAGCGAGGCTGGAATCAAGGTTCGCCAGCCGTTGTCCCGGCTAATAATCAAGGTTGCCTCCGAGCGGCAGAAGCGGGCGCTCAAGCATCTTGCCCCGCAGGTGATGGAAGAGGTCAACGTGAAAGCGCTCGACGTGGTTGACGATATGCCGGTGATAAAGCACAAAGAGTGGCCCCTTGCCTCCGAAGGTGACGTGATGGTAATGTTGGACATCGATATTACCCCGGAACTGGCGGCGGAAGGCATGGCTCGTGAGATAGTGCGCCGTCTGCAGATGATGCGGCGCTCGGCGGGGTTTGAGATAGCGGACCATATCGCCACCTGCTATCAGGGCGATGAGTATATAAATAAGGTAGTAGCCGATTTCACCGACTATATCAAGCAGGAAACGCTCTCCGAGCGGCTTGTAGATGGAACTCCGGAAGAAGGGGCTTACACGGAAAGCTTCAAGCTAGAGGGCCACGAGCTATCTATCGGGGTTAAGAAGCTGAGCTAACGGGGCGGGCTCTCGATGGGTGTTATTTCGGTATCGTATTCTGCGTTGCCACGCCAGTAAGTTGCCGCTGTTTTCTGTCCGATTTCGGAGATGTGAATCGCTCTTATCATATCTTCGGCAGTGGCGATTTCTTTGCCGGCAAAACGGGTAATGACATCACCGGGTTTGAGTCCGGCTCTATCGGCGGGGCTGTCCTGAACCACCTGAGTTATCAGTACGCCGCTTTCTACCGCCAGCTCATACCTTGCGATGGCAAACTGGTCCACGGTGTAAAGGACAACTCCCAGCCACGGGCGAATAACGTAGCCGTTGGTAACCAGTTTCTCAATGATGGGAATGGCCGTTTCCGTGCTGATGGCATAGCCCATGCCTTCAACGCCAACCGTGGCGATTTTAGCGCTGGTGATGCCAATCACCTCCCCGGCCAGGTCAACCAGTGGGCCACCGCTGTTACCGGGGTTTATGGCAGCCGTGGTCTCTATGAGGTCGTGCAGGGTCTGCCCCGGAGCCACCTGTATGGCAACCCCCTGACGACTGATTATTCCCTCGGTGGCCCGTATACCCTGGCCGAGGGCGTTGCCGATGGCGACCACCCACTCCCCAACCCGCAGCGTGTTGGAATCGCCGACAGATACGGCGGGCAGGTCCTGAGCGTCGATTTTAATGATGGCCAGGTCATTCAGTCCATCGGTGAAAACGGAGCTCTGGTCAACGGTGAACGTGCTGCCGTCATCCATGGTAACCGTGATGGTGCTGGCACCTTCGACCACGTGGTTATTGGTCACAATTATGCCGTTTTCATCCAGAATCCATCCGGAACCGGCTCCCTGCTGGGTGAACGGACGGTTGAAGAAATCGAGAGAAACCACCTCAGTGGTGATGGCGACAACCGACGGCTTTACCTTGGCCACGACATCGGCGATGTTGGGCAATGTCAGGCTGGCATTTGCTGATGGTGCGGTGGGCGGTGGTGTCCAGGTGGGATTGATGGGTATGGGGGGTTCTGCCGGCGCGGGTGCCGGGGTTGGGCTAGTCGCCGGTGCCGGTGTTATCTCAACCTGAGGTACGGCGCAGCCAATGCTCAGGACCAGTACCAGAATGGTAACTAACAGCGTCAGTATTAAGTTGGATTTTGCTCGCCACATTACAATATTAATTGTAACATAGCTTATAAAGCGGGACAAACAGGGGGGCCGGGTATAAACCGGCCCCCACGTGTATGGATACTAGGAGGAAGGTACCTCAGGCAATGAAGCCAGCGCCTCCTTCACCTTTTCTTCGGGATACTCATAATCAACGAGTTTGCCGGCGAGATAGGCATCGTAGGCAGCCATATCAAAGTGCCCGTGTCCACTGTGGGCCAGCAGGATAGTCTTTGACTCACCGGACTCCTTGCACTTGAGGGCTTCGTCAATGGTCACCCTGATAGCGTGGTTGGTCTCCGGGGCGCTGATAATACCCTCGGTGCGGGCAAATTGTACCCCGGCTTCGAAAGTAGCCAGTTGGTTCACCGCTCGGGCCTCGACGAATCCCAGCTTGTGGAGGTGACAGATGATGGGTGCCATGCCGTGGTAGCGCAGGCCTCCGGCGTGGACGGGTGGCGGCACAAACGTGTGACCAAGGGTATGCATTAAGACTATAGGTGCCATGCCGGCAACATCCCCGTAATCCCAGGCATAAACCCCCTTGGTTATCGTGGGGCAGCTTGTCGGCTCTACATTGATGATACGCAGGTCGGGCTTGGTGCCGTCAAGCTTGTCCTTGACAAAGGGCAGGAACAGCCCGGCAAAGTTGGAGCCGCCGCCAACGCAGCCGACGATGATGTCAGGGTAGGCGTCAGCCTGCTCCATCATCAGCTTCTTGGTCTCCAGCCCGTTTACCGTTTGGTGCAGCAGGACATGGCTGACGACACTGCCTATGGAGTACTTGGTATCATCGCGGGAGAAGGCGTCTTCTATGGCTTCGCTGATAGCAATTCCCAGGCTGCCTGTGGAATCAGGGGCTTCGGCCAGGATACGGCGCCCCACCTCGGTGTCCGGACTGGGGCTGGGGACACATTGCGCCCCCCAGGTCTCCATCAGGACGCGGCGATAGGGCTTCTGGTAGTAGCTGACCTTGACCATATAGACCTTTAGCTCAAGGCCGAAAAACATGCAGCCCATGGACAGAGCACTGCCCCACTGCCCGGCACCGGTCTCGGTAGTTATGCGTTTCATGCCTTCTTTCTTATTGTAGTAAGCCTGAGCTATAGCGGTATTGGGCTTGTGGCTCCCAGCCTGGCTCGTTCCCTCGTATTTATAGAAAATCTTGGCTGGGGTATCCAGAAACTTCTCCAGTCGGAGTGCCCGATGTAAGGTGGTAGGTCTCCAGGTGCGGTATATTGCCTGCACCTCCTCTGGGATTTCAATCCAGCGCTCCTTGCTGAACTCCTGCTCGTTGAGAGCCTTGGCGAATAGGGGTGGGGGAAGAATTGTTGGCTCCTTGGTGCCCGGATGGAGTAGGGGTGGTAGTGGCTCCGGCAAATCGGCCTGAATGTTATACCA